>CALSAT010000185.1:0-7443 GCA_943372905.1 Bacteroides fragilis
TCAACGAAAATGATAAATCAGGATTGGCAAAATCGCTGGCCTATATGGGGCTGGAGGAAGGAAATGCGATCAAAGGTCAAAAGATAGACTATGTTTTTATTGGCAGTTGCACCAACTCAAGGATAGAAGACCTGCGCATGGTTGCCTCGTTTGTAAAAGGAAAAAAGAAAGCTACTGATGTGGAAGTATGGATCGTACCGGGAAGCAAACAGGTGGAGGCACAGGCCATTGCAGAAGGTATTGATAAAGTATTTGAAGAGGCAGGGTTTCAATTGCGGCAGCCGGGCTGCTCCGCATGCCTGGGTATGAATGAAGACAAGATCCCGGCTGGAAAATATTGTATCAGTACCTCCAACAGAAATTTTGAAGGAAGACAAGGCGCTGGCGCCAGAACATTATTAGCCAGTCCGCTGACAGCAGCTGCTGCTGCAATAACAGGTTTTGTAACTGATGTAAGAGAACTATTGAATTGAAGAAAGCCACGAGTTGTGAGCTATGAGCTGCGAGTAACAGCCTCGTAACTCAAAACTCGAAACTTGCAACTGATTAAAAAATGAAAGCACTAAAGACAATACGGTCCCGTTTTGTTCCCATCAATATCGAGAACATTGATACTGATCAGATCATTCCAGCCCGTTTCTTAAAAGCAACAACCAAAGACGGCTTTGGAAAAAATCTGTTTCGTGACTGGCGATATTACAATGATGACGAATCAAAAACAAGGGCGGATTTCCCTTTGAACATGTCCCAGTTTGATGGAGAGATATTAGTAGCCGGCAAAAACTTTGGTTGCGGCTCATCCAGGGAACATGCAGCCTGGGCAATTTTGGATTATGGATTCAGGGTCGTCGTATCCAGTTTCTTTGCTGATATTTTTAAGAATAACGCACTGAACAATGGTGTGCTGCCGGTACAGGTAAGTGACGCCTTCCTGCAACGAATATTCCTGCAGGATAATAATACAGAACTGACCGTTGACCTCGAAAGCCAAAGCATCACCATCAATTCTACCGGCGAACAGGAATATTTTGCTATCAGCAGTTACAAAAAGACCTGCCTGCTGAACGGCTATGATGACATTGATTATTTAATAAGTATAAAAGAAGAGATACAAGAATTTGAAGCCCCCTAAATCCCCCGCCAGGGGGACTTTAAAACCCTATTGATTAACGAGTTTAACAGTATAAAAATTTATGAGTGCACAAGTGAACGATAAAAAATCAGACTCCAGGAACCCCCTTTCGGGGGGCAGGGGGGCCAAGAAAACAATCGCAGTAATAGAAGGTGACGGCATTGGGCCGGAAGTAACAAAACAATCTATCAGGGTGCTGGATACCATTGCAGCCACCTTCGGACATGAATTTCATTACAAGTATTGCTTGATGGGAGCTGATGCTATTGACAAGACCGGCAGCCCTCTCCCAGATGAAACCATCGAAACTTGTTTAAACAGTGATGCTATTTTGTTTGGGGCTATTGGCCATCCTAAATATGACAATGATCCTACTGCTAAAGTGCGTCCTGAACAGGGATTGCTGAAGCTGCGTAAAGCACTGCAACTTTATGCCAATATCCGCCCCATCAATACCTATTCCTCCCTGGCACATCTCTCTCCTTTAAAAAGCAAGAATATAGAAGGTGTTGACTTCATCATCTTTCGTGAATTGATCGGTGGTATCTACTTTGGCAAAAAAGAAACCGCTGCTGACGGATCGTCTGCATCAGATGAGTGTGTGTACAGCCGGGCTGAGATCGAACGTATTGCCAGTCTCGCCTTTCACTTTGCTGAAAAACCCAACAGAAGAAAAAAACTGACATTGGTTGATAAAGCCAATGTGCTCGAAACATCCAGGCTATGGCGGAAAGTAGTGCAGGAGATGGCCTTGCAGCATCCTGATGTAACGGTAGATTATATGTTCGTGGATAATGCAGCAATGCAGATCATGCTGAACCCGAAACAATTTGATATCATCCTGACAGAGAATATGTTTGGCGATATAATCAGTGATGAGGCCAGTGTAATAAGCGGTTCATTGGGACTTTTGCCTTCTGCATCGGTTGGTATAGACGGACGCATTGCACTGTTTGAACCTATTCACGGCTCGTACCCACAAGCTGCGGGAAAAGATATTGCTAATCCGATCGGGTCCATTCTTTCTGCAGCAATGATGCTGGAGTTCCTGAGCATGGAAGAAGAAGCCCGATTGGTTCGTGATGCAGTGAACTGGACATTGCAAAACTCATTCGTAACAAAAGATATTGACCCGGTAAACTTTTACTTTACTTCCACCATCGGTGAATTAATAAGTGATTTTGTAAGCGGTAAGATATCAGGTTCAGTAAAGACAGAGAATATTGAACTGAGGAAGTCGACGATAATATAAATTGATCATTTTGAAATTATCCTGTTAAACAGGAACATCTTGTGTTGGAGAAATTTCAAAATCGACTAAACGATTGTTAGTATAAACAGAAATAAAATTGCTTGCTGAGTTCTTTTTTTGAAACGGCGGGTGTATATTTACGAAGCATACATCCTTCATGCAGAAGAATATAATACATAATGTAACCAGTGCTATAGCCGCAATTATTATTGTGGTGGTCATTATTATATCTTCTACAGGAGGTGGTGCATGAGTTTAATTTAGTCAACTAAAAATATCAGCGACCCGCCTCCAAAAAGGCGGGTCGCTTTTTTAATACCCGTAAAGAACAAAACAAAAAGTTATGTATTACAACGAAAACACAGTGATCTATTTTAAAGGGCAGTTTATTAAAGCTGCTGAGGCAAAGATGGACCTTTATAGCCAGTCGCTCCATTATGGCTATTCTGTATTCGAAGGCATCCGTTCCTACCCTGTCAATGGCGGCACTAAAATGTTTAAAGGGAAAGAACATTATGATCGCCTTCGCCACTCGGCTGCATTGATGAAGATGCCTTTTACTTATTCTACTGAACAATTAATTGAACTAACATACCAGGTCCTGGAAAAGAATGGCTTCACTGATGCCTATATCCGACCTATTGTTTTGTGCTCCCCCAATATGGCCCTGTCAAAAGGCAAAGAATGTTATCTCGCCATTGAAGCCTGGGAGTGGACAAATGGATATATGAGTAACAAAATGCGGATAATGACCTCCGGCTACCGCAGGCCGAATGCAGATGCCTTTCATGTGGATGCCAAAGTAAGCGGGCACTATGTGAACTCTATCCTTGCCTGCCAGGAAGCCAAAGACAATGGTTATGACGAAGCATTGGTACTGGATAGTAACGGCTATGTAGCCGAAAGCAGTGGTGCCAATATATTTTATGAGAATGACGGTGTACTCTATACTGCGCCAAAAGGTAATATACTTCCCGGTATTACAAGGGCTACTGTCATTGAATTATGCAAAGAGCTGAATATTCCCGTTGAAGAAAAACTATTTACCCAGGATAAAATGAGTGGTGCCGATGCTGGCTTCTTCTGCGGTACAGCCGCTGAAGTAGTGGCGCTGAGTTCACTGGATAATATTAAATTCAGGAAGAACTGGGAGGATAGTTTGAGCTATCTGGTACAACAGGCATACAAATGCAAGGTGATGGAGAAAGAGTTTCTGCTGGATGAAAAAGTGGCATAAGGGCAAAGAGAGTAAACTGAAAATGAGAACAACTATATGCGTTGATTATCCTGGGTGGGTAGCTCCACAGCGAACAGAATTCCCGAAATATACATCGGGATGCTGCAAAATGCCGAATAGAATTCATGCAGAAGAAGGGTGCGATCCCGCCAGAAGAAAGGCGGGACAGGCTGCAACAGACAATGATAGTAGTACAGGCGATGACAAAATAAAAATATGACAGAGCTAAATAAATACTCAAAAACATTAACGCAGGACCCTACACAACCGGCGGCACAGGCCATGTACTATGCCATTGGATTTAAAGAAGAAGATTTTGATAAAGCACAGGTAGGCATTGTAAGCATGGGCTGGGATGGTAATCCCTGCAACATGCACCTGAATGACCTGGCGGTAAGTGTCCGGAATAGTGTGAATGCCACTGAAGGCTTACTGGGGCTGAGATTTTATACTATTGGAGTGAGCGATGGCATCAGTATGGGAACGGATGGCATGCGGTATAGTTTGGTGAGCCGTGATGTGATCGCTGACAGTATAGAAACTAATGCGGGTGCACAATACTACGATGGCCTGATAGCGATACCTGGTTGTGATAAAAATATGCCCGGCGCCATTATGGCGATGGGAAGACTGAACCGGCCATCAATCATGTTATATGGCGGCACTATCGCTCCCGGTCATTATAAAGGTGAAGACCTGAATATCGTGAGTGCATTTGAAGCCCTGGGACAAAAAATAGCCGGCAATCTGAGTGAAGCCGATTTCAAAGGGATCGTTCAGCATTCCTGTCCGGGTGCAGGTGCGTGTGGTGGCATGTACACCGCTAATACAATGGCATCAGCGATTGAAGCATTGGGAATGAGCCTGCCAAATTCGTCTTCAAATCCTGCCCTGAGTGATGATAAACAAAAAGAATGTGCCGCTGTGGGCGAAGCGATAAAAGTGTTGCTCCAAAAAAATATTACCCCGAAAGATATCATGACCCGCAAGGCATTTGAAAATGCGATTACCGTAGTGATGGTGCTGGGTGGAAGTACTAATGCCGTTTTGCATCTGATAGCCATGGCGAAAAGTGTAAATGTGGAATTATCACAGGATGACTTTCAACAAATAAGTGACCGCATACCGGTACTGGCAGATTTTAAACCGTCTGGAAAATACCTGATGGAAGACCTGCACAAACATGGTGGTGTGCCCGCGGTAATGAAATATTTATTGAGTAAAAATTTATTGCATGGTGATTGCATCACCGTAACCGGAAAAACGGTGGCCGAAAATTTGGCTTCTGTAGCAGAACTGGATTTTGATACACAAAAAATAATCATGCCCCTGGAAACACCGTTGAAGGCGACCGGACATTTACAAATCCTGTACGGCAATTTGGCAGAGAAAGGAAGTGTGGCAAAAATAAGTGGAAAGGAAGGCGAAAAATTTGAAGGAACAGCCAGAGTATTTGATGGAGAAAAAGACCTGATAGCAGGAATTCAATCAGGAAAAGTGCAGGCAGGTGATGTGGTGGTGATCCGTTATATCGGGCCAAGAGGTGCACCGGGCATGCCCGAGATGCTAAAACCAACCGGTGCGATCATCGGTGCTGGCCTGGGTAAATCAGTGGCGTTGATCACAGACGGAAGATTTAGTGGCGGGACACATGGATTTGTGGTAGGTCATATTACCCCGGAAGCATTTGATGGCGGATTAATTGCATTAGTGGAAGACAACGACATAATTGAGATTAATGCAACCAACAACACCATCAATCTTAAAGTAAGTGATACACTGATAGCTGAAAGAAGAAAGAACTGGAAGCAACCGGAATTAAAAGCGACAAAAGGAGTGTTATATAAATACGCTAAATCCGTAAAGTCTGCTGACCAGGGATGTGTGACGGACGAGTGAGAGTTTAGAGTTTAGAGTTTAGAGTTTAGAGTTTAGAGTTTAGAATGAAAAATGATATATCACAATTATTATACCGCTAATAAAATATTTATGATAGAAACAATAGACCTGCAACAAGCAATGCCTGAAATAAAGACGAGCACTTCGGTATCAGGCTCTGTAGCTGTTTTGGAAGCTATCATTGCGGAAGGAGCAGATACCATCTTTGGTTATCCGGGCGGAGCCATCATGCCGATCTATGATGCGTTGTATGACTACAGTGAAAAGCTGAAGCACATTCTGGTGCGGCATGAGCAAGGTGCTATTCATGCAGCACAGGGATTTGCACGGGTAAGTGGCAGAACAGGGATCGTGTTTGCCACCAGCGGTCCCGGGGCAACAAATCTTGTTACAGGTTTAGCAGATGCCATGATCGATTCTACTCCGCTTGTTTGTATTACGGGGCAGGTATATGCCCACCTGCTTGGTACAGATGCTTTCCAGGAAACTGATGTGATCAATATTACCACACCAGTAACCAAATGGAATTACCAGGTAACAGATGCTTCGGAGATTCCGGCAGTGCTGGCGAAAGCATTTTACATAGCAGGTAGCGGAAGACCCGGCCCGGTGCTGATCGATATTACAAAGAATGCTCAGCTACAATTATTCGAATACGAAGGGTATAAAAAATGCGACCATATAAGAAGCTATCGTCCAAAGCCCATCGTAAGAAAAGAATATGTGGAAGCGGCAGCCAGGCTGATCAATGAAGCAGAGAAACCTTTTGTGATCTTCGGTCAAGGAGTGATACTGGGCAAAGCTGAAAGAGAATTCAAACAGTTTATCGAAAAAACCGGCATTCCGGCTGCCTGGACCATTATGGGTATGAGTGCGATACCTACAGACCATCCATTGGCTGTCGGCATGCTGGGTATGCATGGAAATTATGGCCCAAATGTACTGACCAATGAATGTGATGTACTGATCGCCGTAGGAATGCGGTTCGATGACCGGGTAACCGGCAGATTGGACAAATATGCAAAGCAGGCAAAGATCGTTCACCTCGACATTGATCCTTCCGAAATAGATAAAAATGTGAACACAACCATCGGTGTTTGGGGTGATTGCAAAGAAACATTGCCGATGCTGACGGCCTTAGCAGATCAAAAAGTTTATCCGCAATGGCTTGGAAAATTCAAGGAATATGAAGCGAAAGAAAAAGAGATATGTATAGTGCCGGAAATGAACCCGACCAGCGGGGTGCTGTCAATGGCAGAAGTGATCAACCTGTTGAATGAGCTGACTGATGGCGAAGCGATAGTAGTGACAGATGTTGGTCAGCACCAGATGGTGACCTGCCGCTATGCTAAATACAATCAATCGAAAAGCAATATTACTTCCGGTGGATTAGGTACAATGGGATTTGCTTTGCCTGCTGCCATTGGCGCCAGTTTTGGTGATCCCAACAGACAAGTAGTGGCAGTGATTGGCGATGGGGGTATACAAATGACGATACAGGAACTGGGCACCATCATGCAAAGTAAAGCCAATGTAAAGATCATGATATTAAATAATCAGTTCCTGGGCATGGTGCGCCAGTGGCAACAACTATTTCATGACAAAAGATACTCGTTTGTGGATATTGCCAGCCCCGACTATGTGCAGGTGGCAAAAGGATATTATATCGAAGGCAATAAAGTAAGCAAGAGAGAGGAGCTGAGACAATCTTTAACCACTATGCTTACACATGAAGGATCCTACCTGCTGGAAATAATGGTTGGCAAAGAAGATAATGTTTTCCCGATGGTACCGCAAGGTTGCAGTGTTGCAGAAATCAGACTTAAATAATCTATTATGAACAAAAAAGAATTTACGGTAACAGTATATACAGAGAACCAGGTTGGCCTGCTGAATCGTATTGCAATCATTTTTTCCCGCAGG
>CALSAT010000186.1:0-7422 GCA_943372905.1 Bacteroides fragilis
GCGACCTTACTTTTCCTTCCTGCGGACTTACTTTTCCTTCCTGCGAACTTACTTCTCCTTCCTGCGAACTTACTTCTCCTTCCTGCGACCTTACTTTTCCTTCCTGCGGACTTACTTTTTCTTCCTGCGACCTTACTTTTCCTTCCTGCGACCTTACTTTTTCTTCCTGCGACCTTACTTTTCCTTCCTGCGGACTTACTTTTCCTTCCTGCGACCTTACTTTTCCTTCCTGCACGGATAACTCCTCAGACTGCTATCACAATTCTCCCCCCTCCTACTTCTATATCAGCTCCCACTACATCAATAAACAGAAGCTCTCCATTAAATAAATCCACTTGCTGTATAATATTTCCAACGGAGAGGCCGGTTTCCCTTCCACAACCTTCTCTCTTTCCCCTCCTTATCTTTGCAGCTCAACGAAACAACTCATGAACCTCGAATTCAATAAGAACGAAGACGTACTGAAGCAAAGCCTGAGTGAAATGCGCCGGCGCCTGGAAAAGATATATGAAGGCGGAGGTAAAAAAGCTATAGAACGCCAGCGGGAAAAGAACAAACTCACCCCGCGGGAAAGAATTGAATACCTGACCGATAAAGACAAACCCTTTATTGAGATCGGCGCTTTTGCAGGCTATGATATGTATGCCGAGCAGGGTGGCTGTCCCGCCGGGGGCACCGTAGCGGGTATCGGCTACGTAAGCGGACGGCAATGTGTGATACTGGCCAATGACCAAACTGTGAAGGCCGGCGCCTGGTTCCCTATTACTGGTAAGAAGAATTTGCGGCTACAGGAGATCGCCATGGAAAACCACCTGCCCGTTATCTACCTGGTGGACAGTGCCGGGGTGTTTCTGCCCATGCAGGATGAGATTTTTCCCGACAAAGAACATTTTGGCCGCATCTTTCGCAACAATGCCCGCATGAGCGGCATGGGCATCACCCAAATAGCTGCCGTGATGGGCCCTTGTGTGGCGGGCGGCGCTTACCTGCCCATCATGAGCGATGAGACACTGATGGTGGAAGGAAACGGCTCTATTTACTTAGCAGGGCCCTATTTGGTAAAAGCAGCCATTGGCGAAGACATAGATAATGAAACACTCGGCGGTGCCGTGACCCATACGGAGATCAGCGGTATTGCAGATTATAAATTCAAGACGGAACAGGAGTGTATGGACCATATCAAAAAGATGTTTTCCATGCTGGGTTCAGCGCCAAAAGCCGGTTTCGACCGGATCGCTGCTAAAGTGCCGGCCAAGAACCCGGAAGACCTGTACGGTTTGTTTCCGCACGATGGCAAGCCTTATGATATGGTGGAGATGATAGAACGCATCGTTGATAACAGCGAGTTTGAGCAATTCAAAGAAGACTATGGCAAAACAATTGTGTGCGGCTATGGCCGCATCGATGGCTGGGCCGTGGGCATAGTGGCCAACCAACGGAAGATCGTGAAGAGCAAAAAAGGGGAAATGCAGATGGGCGGCGTTATTTACAATGACAGCGCTGATAAAGCCGCCCGGTTTATTCTCAATTGCAATCAAAAGAAGATACCACTGGTATTCCTGCAGGATGTGACCGGCTTTATGGTAGGCAGCCGCAGTGAACATGCGGGCATCATTAAAGACGGGGCCAAACTGGTGAATGCGGTCGCCAATTCGGTGGTGCCAAAGATCACCATCATTATTGGCAACTCGTATGGCGCTGGTAACTATGCTATGTGCGGCAAAGCGTACGATCCCCGCTTTATTTATGCATGGCCTACGGCCAGGATAGCCGTGATGGGTGGCGATGCAGCCGCTAAGGTATTATTACAAATAGAGGAAGCCTCGCTGAAGGCGAAGGGAGAAATCATTACACCGGAAGCGGAAGAAAAACTGCTGGCAAAGATCAAAGGGCGTTATGATGCACAAACTTCTCCCTACTATGCCGCAGCCCGTTTGTGGGTGGATGCTATTATCGATCCGATAGATACACGGAAAGTTATTTCAGAAGGCATCGCTGCGGCAAATGGAAATGCTGAGATTGCGGATATGAAGACAGGGGTATTCCAGGTTTGATACAAGTTAAGAGTTATGAGTTAAGAGTGCAGAATTGGCTTCGCCGGTTAATAACAAGTTCATAGCCCTACATTCTAAATTCTCGACATTCAAAAAAAATATTGAGTACGAACATTACCATATATACAGACGGCTCTGCCAGAGGTAATCCCGGTCCGGGTGGTTACGGCACTATCTTAATGAGCGGCCATCACCGCAAGGAATTATCACAAGGCTATCACCATACCACCAACAACCGCATGGAACTGATGGCCGTGATAGCTGGCCTGAAAGCATTGAAGAAAGAAGGTATGCAGGTAACCATCTACTCCGATAGCCAGTATGTGGTAAAGGCCTGGGAAGAGGGCTGGCTGAAGAACTGGATCAAGACGAATTTCAAAGGGGGTAAAAAGAACCCTGACCTCTGGTGGGAGTTCTATGAATTGTCGAAGAAGCACCATATCAAATTCAAATGGGTGAAAGGCCATGCGGATAACCCATTTAATAATCGCTGCGACCTACTGGCCACTGAAGCTGCAGATGGCAGCCACCACACATTACTACACGATGAAGGCTATGAAGGAACGGCGAGTTAAGATATACAGCCACCCAACCTATTGAAAAAATGCAGCTTTGATTTATCAAAATGACCCGGATAGTCTGTAGACAAAAAACCCATCCTGCTGAGCAGAATGGGTTTGAAATTATTTATGCTTGCTTTACTTAGGCCAGTTTCAGTTCAGCTTTGTGTTTGGTTATATAATTATACGCAACCAGTATCACCGGCAGGAATAATAAAGTTGCGATCAGTGAATTGCGGAAGAAAGGCAATGCGGCTTCGTAGCAGGTCATCAATCCACCAAAGTTGTTAGGGTATAACACTTCAGACGCTTGCCATACCAGGAAGTTGGAAGCAAGAAAATACACTGTTGGAGCGATGAGCCCACCGGCCAGCAGTCGGCCATAGCTTCTGCCCTTCAGCATCCAGCCGATGAGTGTGGCAGATAAAATCAGCAGGTAGTTCTTCCACTGTCCGCTATAGAACCCTTCGTAAGGAAACTTATCTATGCTGTATAAAAACTGGATGGCGGCATCGCTGATGAACAAGGCCAGCAAAGGAAGTATAAAAGACAGATCTTTTTGTTTGATGATCATCCCTGAAAACAGGGCTATAGCAATAATGGGTGAAAAACCAGACCAGCTCAGGTTATCGCCAAAGAAATATTTACAGGCCGTGGCCAATGCCGCTAAGAGTAGTGTGAAAATGATTAACCGTCCGTTGCTCTTCATAAATAGAAATTGAGTTGTTCGTTGAATAAGCAACAAAAATAACAGAATTGCCCCAATCAGGCGGTGTATTTATCAACGGCTGTGGAAAGCTGGCGGGACATCCCATTAAAATAGCTTTTTGTTTAAGCATTGAAGCCTGAAGCCCTGAAAACAACCGACTTAGCCGCTGCGGCCAGGTACACTTCACGACCCGGCAGCACCACTGCCGCCGGGTGGCCGGTCTGCAATCTTACCGTTGTTTCATCATCATCGGCCTCCACTATTCCTTCTGTTAATAATAGTATCTCTGTACCCTGTGGTGTAAAGGATACGGTTTGCCCTGCTTCCAGTTCAAATAGAGACAAGGCAAAATCAGTGACGGGCACCGGGTATTTCTTTTCTTCGCCACCGCTCTCTCCCTGCAATATGGCAGGAAATGTAGCTTCGCACCGGATATGTTTCATCAATTCTTTGATATCAATATGTTTGGAAGTGAGTCCGCCACGCAGCACATTATCAGAATTGGCCATTATTTCCACACATTGTCCCTGCAGGTAAGCATGCGGCAGCCCGGCGCCTTGAAAAAGCCCCTCCCCTTTTTTCAGGTGTACAATATTCAACAGATAAATGGAGAAGATGCCCCGGTCTATATTACCCTCCTTGATAAAAGCAGCGGCAGCTTTGGCGGCCCAATAATCCTCATCGGACAGGTCGGGTGCTTCGTCCCGGTAGATGGTAACCAGGTTATCAACTAATGGTTGCAAAATACGGTTCACTTCTTCCTGCGGCATTTCCATAACATGCCTGTACAGTCCCTCATATCCCGACGCATTGAATATCGGAAGCAATTCCCGCAGTTCCACCACATTCAATAAAGTATATACCAGTTCTTCAGTGGGTTTAAAGCCATGCAGCAGCCAGAAATCACTTTGTGCCACCAGCATCTCAGGCTTGTGATTAGCATCTTTGTAGTTACGGTGTGGTGCATCTAAAGGAATGCCTTCTGCATTTTCCCTGGCAAATTCTGTTTCAGCCGCTGCTTTTGTGGGATGCACCTGTACAGAGAGCATTTCTTTTACATCCTGTGCTTTAAAAAGAAAAGGCAACTGGCCGGTAATAGCTGCAAGGTGTATAAGAGTATCATCACCTGTTTGCACCTGGCCCATGCCCAGCGGGTGTGTGCCCAGCCAATATTCGGCAAAAGGTATATGTTCAGTATTACTTACCTGAAGTAACGAAGGAATAAAAGAATAACCACCCCAATCATAATGTTTCACTGTTCCTTGTAATGGATAAATACCCGGCATAAATTATTTTTCTTCTTAATATTGACGTAAAGATAATGCATGGCATCGCATAATGATCTGGGAAAAGAAGGGGAAGAATTGGCAGTAAAATGGGTACGGGAAAACGGGTACCAGGTGTTGCATTGTAACTGGCGGCACTCCCGGTTTGAAATAGATATTGTGGCCACCAAAGTTCATACAAATGAAAAGAGAGGCGACAAAGAATTCCTGCATTTTATAGAAGTAAAAGCAAGACGGGCATCACCCTTTGGTAATCCGGAAGACAGTGTGACGAAAAAGAAATTCCGCAATCTGAAGCAGGCGGCGGACCAGTATCTCTTTCTGCACCCCGGCCACCGCTGGATACAATATGATGTTATTGCGATCACCTTACAGCGAAATGGAGAAGTAGAATATTTCCTGATCGAAGATGTATTTCTGTAGTGATGGTGAAAGGTTAAAGACATCAGCATTCTTACCTTCTATCTATCACCTGCCAGTCCATTCGCCATCATCTTCTCCACCAGCCGGTACGTAGCGGGGCAGAGTTCTACATTCTGCTTGTGAATATGTTCAAAGTCTTTGAATTTTTTGGATAAATGAGGGAACCCTGCACAATCATCCGGGCGGATGGAATAAATGCTGCACATATTGGTCTGGATATCGAGGAACTGGCAGGGTGTCCATTTATTGATCCAGTCTCTTTCGCCACCCCGCTCCTGTTTCAGCCATTTCTTCTTAAACTCCGGGATCGTCATCTTAAAATGCCCGGCAATTCGTTTCAGGTCTTTGTTATTGAAAGTGGGGGTCATCGTCTTACAGCAATTGGCGCAGGTAAGACAATCAATTTCCTGCCACACTTCTTTCTCCAATACGGCTATTTTCTTATCTAAACCGCGGGGATTTTCTCTATCCAGTTTGGATAAAAAACGCCGCATCCCGGTCTTCCGGTGGCGGGCCTTTGCTTTGAATGAACGAAGGTTAACGGGTTGCTTTTTATTCATGGGGCCGAAGATAATGATTCAGTCAATTCCTTCTCCACCAAAAAGAATTTTCGCAGTGCAGAGTTGCATTGGTTATTTTTGCCGGAAACAAATCCATCAGCATGAAACTTCTGATCGCAGCCGCTTGTTTAGCCATCATGGCTTCTTTATACTCCTGCAAATCTTCTTCCTCCGATGCCCCAAAAACATTTTGTGATACTGCCTGCCTGAAAGATACACTGAAATTTACGGGAGAGCATAAGCTGAAACCTTCTGTGACCATCACGCCAAAAGGATGCCTCGCCGATAGTATCATCTGGACCTATAAAGGAATGGGTGCCAACAGGAAAACAGGTTTCACCTACCTGCTGGGTACTACGGTCAACATTAATAAAGATATTATCCGTTGCTATTTCCGTGATACGGCAGTGGCATACATACTTTTCAACGATTGCTCCAGCGGCCGTGGCTTCCAGATCAAATTACCGTTTGATAAGAAACAGGATATCGGTTTAAGGAACAGCGGCATCAATAGTTTTGACCCTAAATTCTCTGTGGCCGAGAACCTGCTGGTGTTCACCGACAGGGGCAACATCTTTGTGGAAGACATGAATACAGGAAAGAAGGCGATGATGACCTTTGGCCAGCAGATCGATATCAATTATAATGTTATTCATGACCATATCGACTCTGTAAATATTACTAATGACCGTATCTGGGTAAAGATTCTGGTAGATAAAAAATGGGAAGTAAAAGAAAAGAAGATCGTATTTGAATAACAACGGTAATGAATTTGTTAATCAGTGTGCCGCATCAACCAATTAATGAATTAACTAATTAACCGTTCACTTATCATGTGGGAGCCCTATAAAAAAGGATTCAGATCATACCTGCAACTGGAAAGGTCGCTCTCTGATAATTCGGTGCAGGCCTACGGACGTGATATTGAACTTCTCACCCATTTTCTTACTGAGGCATCCATCCACGAAAACCCATCGGGGCTTCAGCTCAAAGACCTGCAACAGTTTTTAAAATGGATATCCGGACTGGGTATGTCGTCCACTTCGCAGGCCCGCATCATTTCTGGCATCAAAGCTTTTTATAAATATTGTTTGCTGGAAGATATTTCCAAAACTGACCCCACCACTTTGTTAGAAGCACCCAAACTGAAACGGGCCTTGCCTGATACGCTGAGCTTCGAAGAAATAGAATCCATGATCAGCGAGATAGACCTGAGCAAACCGGAAGGCGGCCGTAACAAAGCTATCCTGGAAACCATGTATAGCTGCGGACTACGGGTAAGCGAAGTGGTGAACCTGAGGATATCACAGCTTTATCTGGATGTGGGCTTTATCCGGGTGGTTGGTAAAGGGGATAAAGAAAGGCTGATACCGGTGGGGCGCAGTGCCATTAAATATATCAATATCTACCAAAAAAACATCCGGGTGCATGTGGCCCCGCAAAAAGGAAATGAAGATGTGCTGTTCCTAAATAACCGCGGCAGCAAGCTGTCAAGGGTGATGATCTTTTATATCATAAAAGACCTGGCAGTGAAAGCGGGTATAAAGAAAACTGTGTCGCCCCATACCTTTCGCCATTCCTTTGCCACTCATTTGGTGGAAGGCGGTGCTGACCTGCGGGCCGTACAGGAAATGCTGGGCCACGCCAGCATCACCACTACTGAGATCTATACTCATCTCGACAGGGAATTCTTACGAAAAACACTGGAAAAGTTTCACCCAGGATTTAAAGGGTCAGACAAGAATTATTAATTAATAATGATGGTCTCCGAAAACCGCTTACCTGTTTCTGTATTTACCAACACTAAAAAATAACTCCCGGCAGGTACCT
>CALSAT010000187.1:0-7421 GCA_943372905.1 Bacteroides fragilis
CTTATCATGGACCACTACTCTCATTGCTTCCTGCAGAGAAAGCCCTTTATATTCCATCAGGCAACTTACGTCATAGGCCGTTACCGACCGGATAAAAGGCTCACCATGCCCGGTACAACTGATTGCACAGGTTTTATTGTTAGCATAGGTTCCTGCACCAATGATCGGGCTATCTCCTACTCTGCCGTACTGCTTATTCGTCATACCGCCGGTACTGGTGGCAGCAGCGATATTGCCGTGCACATCTAATGCCACAGCACCTACTGTCCCAAATTTTTTATCTTTTACAACCACATTATGGTCCAGTGCGGCTTCTCCTGATCCCTGTATCTGCCTCCATTGCTCATGCCTGAAATCTGAAAAGAAATACTCATCCGTTTCCGTTGCTATTCCATTAAGTAACGCAAAATCATACGCTCCCTGGCCCATCAGCATCACATGAGGGCTTTTCGTCATGATGGTGTATGCCAGCTCTACCGGGTTCTTAATACGACGAACTGCAGCTACTGCACCGGCCATCAGGTTACTGCCGTCCATAATAGATGCATCCATCTCCTGGCTGCCATCTTTACCAAACACTGACCCCTTACCGGCATTAAATAAAATATTATCCTCCAGTGAACATACTGCAGCTCTCACTGCATCAATGGCAGTCTTCCCATTTTCCAAAACAGCATAACCTGCTTCTATAGCTTCCTCCAGTCCTTTGCGGTAAGCGGCTTCTTTTTCTTCGGTCATATCTTTTTTCAGGATAGTGCCTGCGCCTCCATGAATAGCAATGGTAAATACTGACATACGGGTTAGTGGGTATTAAATAGTAATCGAAATTAGGTATTTTGTCCCCGAAAAAATATCAATTGATGGTAAAGAAAAAGCTCTCCAAAGCAGACATTGGTTTAATAATAGCCAATCTTATACCCGTGTACGGAGTTTGGTTCCAGGGCTGGCCTCCGGCAGAGGCATTTATTGTCTATGCGTTGGAAACAATGATCGTTGGTTTTATCACTATTCTCAAGATGCTGGTGATCACCTTTGTAAGGGGAAAAGACAACTGGTATGCCAATGGTACTGTATCCAGGCAAAGCGGATTCTTTTTCATTTTCTTCTTCATTATGCACTTTGGGATATTTGCATTGGTACAGACGACCATTTTCTCACAAACAGCTAATATTGCACCCGCAGGCAGCGGCCTCTTTCATTTCTTTTTAAACTGGTATAAATACATCAACCTTGATATTGCTTATATGCTGGGTGCTTTTATGATAGGGTACCTGGCAAAAAGCTTTGTTCCCTTTATTATTAACGGAGAATATAAAACACAGTCATTAATGCTGGTGATGTTTCAACCCTACGGCAGAATAATTGTACAACAATTTACCGTGATACTGGGCAGTATGTTTTTGGCGCTGGGGGCAGGAAAGGGATTTATACTGGTGTTTGCCCTTGTGAAAATATTCTTTGAACTCTTTATAAACTATCATGGCTTATTAAACAAAGCAATGAAAGATATGAAACAGGGATCAGGTAAGGAGTAACTCACATTCATGCAGCAGCTTTTCTTTACTGATAGCGACTGTGCCTACCTCCTCGCATACGAGACCTCCGGCAATATTCGCTACCTCAGCCATCAACCGAACATTCCTGGTAGCAGCGTATACTAATGAAGCCACGGCAATCACGGTATCTCCGGCCCCTGAAACATCGGCTACATTTCGCACATGGGAAGAAATGATCTTTGCCTCTCCGGCTTGCTGATAAAAAACTCCTTTTTCTGATAGCGTAATAAAAGATATTTTGTGTCCCAGCATTTTCTCCAACTCTGTATGAATAGATGTTAATTGCTTAAGGCCTGTTTCTTCCAACAGCAGGTTTAGCGCTTCCTTCACTTCTTTAAGATTAGGCTTGAATATATCCACGCCATTATACGTAAAGAAGTTCTTCTTCTTGGGATCTACGGCTGTCAAAATACCAGCAGATTTGCAAATAGCTATCGCCTCACTGATAAAAGCCGAGGTTAATACCCCTTTATTGTAATCCTCAAAGATGATTACATCTGGCTTAGTATTGGCGATGTGGTTGCTGAGTTTCTTCAACAAAGCGCTTTCTTCAGTCTCAGCAATACCTACAGTGATCTCAGTATCAAGGCGCATCATTTGCTGATTGCGGCTGATGATCCTCGTTTTACTGGTCGTGATCCGTTTATCGCTTTTTACCAGCCCCGTAGTATCAATATAATTATCAATTAAAAGCTGTTCCAGCACTCTTCCTTCCTCATCATTTCCCAATACCGACAGCACAGCTACTTCTGCACCAAGTGATCTGCAATTCAATGCCACATTTCCTGCTCCGCCGATACGGTATTCCTTTTTATCTATTAGGACTACCGGCACAGGTGCTTCTGGCGAAATGCGGTCCACATTGCCCCACATATAAGTATCCAGCATCAGGTCGCCAATTACTGCCACCTTTAAAGAGGAAAAAGACGCCAGTAGTTTTTTGAAATCTTCCATACCCCAAAATACGGTATTATTTTTCTTGCTCCGAAATACCATATATAAAAAATCCCCCGAAAAGCGGGGGATCGTATTCATATTTTAGTTGAATTACTTCTCTTTCTTGGCGGGTGTATAAGACACATTTAGTCCCTTTATCACATCTGCTGTAATGTTAAGGGCAGTATCCTTGTAATAAAAAAGACCTGGCTCATAGGACATGATATAGGTGTACTTTTTATCCTTATTGTACTCTTTTATAAAGTTCTCGATATTCTTTTTGACTTCGTTCTCCCGGCGGGTCTTGAAATCAAAATAATCCTGGTCCAGTTGCTGCTTTCTTACCTTAATATCCTCATCCATCTTATTCAGCTCCGCTGATGCTGATTCTGCCTCTTGCTGAGTTAGCGTTCCGTTGTCTTTCTTGTTTTGAAAATAAGCATAGCGCTGCTGAAGATTCTTGGCCAGCTTTTCGATCTCAACAGAAATCTGTGTTTCCTTCCTGCTTAATTCTGTTTTCACCTCTTTCACCATTTCAAAATTATTTGCGACAGAATCCATTTCGAAGTAAGCAAGGCGAAATTGAGTATTAATTGCCGCTGTATCGTTGCCGCCGTTCTTACTACCGGTACTACTTCCTTTCTTAGAGCTGAAGTGATTAATAAGCAGGTAACCAGCCACAAGGGTCAGTATCACATTCCATATGAGTAATCCATTTTTCATTCAGTCCCTTTTAAACAAAATTAAACAGTATAAAGCGGGCAAATATAAGCATCGCCACGGATTAACGGATTATTAGGGATTCGAGAAGAGTTACTAAAAAAACACCAGCGAAATGATTAAGGAGTAAGACATTTCTTACTCCTTAATACTATCCTCTTCAAATCCATTAAATTATTCGTCACTAATACATAATTATTCTTCCTCGTCGAACGCCATTGCCTCACGGGTTGTTTGCAGCAGTTCATACTCTTCTTTACTACCCACGATCATGTTCTCAAACTCCCTCAATCCTGTACCGGCAGGTATTGGGTGACCGGTGATCACATTTTCCTTCAGGCCAAGCATATCATCGGTTTTACCGTTGATTGCGGCTGATGATAACACCTTAGTGGTTTCCTGGAAAGAGGCCGCTGATATCCAGCTTGGCACACCCAGGGAAGCTTTAGTGATACCCAACAGGGTTGGAGAAGAAGTAGCAGGTTTCGCATCACGGTACTCTACCAGTTTCTTATCATTCCGGCGAAGGATGGAATTCTCTTCCCTTACTTCCCGGAGGCTTACTATCTGTCCGGCACGAAGCTTAGTACTGTCTCCAATCTCTGTTACCACTTTCTTATCGTAGATATAATCATTCTCTTCTACAAACTCAAACTTATCGGTCAAATCATCTTCCAGGAATCGGGTATCACCCGGATCAACAATGTTCACCTTACGCATCATCTGCCGAACGATCACTTCAATGTGTTTGTCATTGATCTTTACACCCTGTAAACGATAAACCTCTTGTATCTCATTTACCACATATTCCTGTACGGCAAACGGACCTTTGATAGAAAGTATATCGAATGGAGCGATCTGTCCATCAGACAATGAAGCACCAGCTTTTACAAAGTCCCCATCCTGTGCAAGAATTTGTCTCGTTAATGGAACGAGATATTTCTTCTGCACTCCATCTTTTGCCTCGATGATGATCTCCCTGTTACCTCTTTTGATAGCACCCATGGACACTACGCCGTCAATCTCAGATACGACAGCAGGGTTACTTGGGTTTCTTGCTTCAAACAATTCCGTAACACGGGGAAGACCTCCGGTGATATCTCTAAGCTTACCAAGGATACGTGGGATCTTCACAATTACCTGTCCGGCCCTTACATCATCACCTTCTTCCATAATGATATGGCTTCCGGTTGGGAGGTTATATGATTTCTTCTCTTTACCTTCTACCAGTATTGATGGTATCTTGGTTTTATCTCTTGTTTCAATAACCACTTTTTCGCGGTGACCAGTTTGCTCGTCCGCTTCTTCACGATAAGTAACGCCATCAATCACATTCTCAAACTTCACTGTACCATTGATCTCTGCCATGATAACGTTGTTGAACGGATCCCATGTGCAGATTACTTCTCCTTTGCTTACTTTCTGCCCATCCTTCACATTCAATGTGGCACCATACGGGATATTATTGGTAATCAGCAGGCGGTCATTTTTGGTATCAATGATACGAACCTCGCCGGTACGTCCGATAACAATCGGTGTTTTCACACCTTCGTTATTCTCGATAATAACCGTACGGAGACCATCAAACTGGATTGTACCGTCAAACTTCGCAGCCAGTGTAGACTCTACAGAAGCCGAACCGGCCACACCACCTACGTGGAAGGTACGGAGCGTCAACTGTGTACCAGGCTCACCGATTGACTGAGCCGCGATAATACCTACAGCATCGCCTTTCTGTGCAATGTTACCACTCGCCAGGTTCTTACCATAACATTTCACGCAAACCCCTCTCTTGCTTTCGCAGGTAAGTACTGAACGTATCTCTACTGTTTCAATACCTGCATCTTCGATCCTTCTGGCTAGATCGATAGTGATCTCCTCAGTAGCTCCAACGATCAGTTGGTCGCTGATTGGGTCATACACATCGTGTAATGAAGTACGGCCTGCGATCCTGTCGCTCAATGGCTCAATTACATCTTCATTATCTTTTAATGCGGTAGTGGCAATTCCACGCAATGTTCCGCAGTCTTCTTCTGTAATAACAACGTCTTGTGCAACGTCCACTAAACGACGGGTCAGGTAACCGGCATCCGCAGTTTTAAGGGCCGTATCCGCCAGACCTTTACGGGCACCGTGGGTAGAGATGAAGTAATCCAGTACGTTCAATCCGCCTTTAAAGTTGGAAAGAATCGGATTTTCGATGATCTCAGACCCAGTTGAGCCAGATTTTCTTGGCTTCGCCATCAATCCCCTGATACCTGCCAACTGTTTGATCTGCTGTTTGGAACCCCTTGCACCGGAATCCAGCATCATGTAAACAGAATTGAATCCTTGTTTATCATTAGCCAGCTCACGGATCAATGTTTCCGTGATCCTTGTATCCACCCGGCTCCAGATGTCTACGATCTGGTTGTACCGTTCGTTATTGGTAATAAGACCCATGTTGTAGCTGTCCCACACTTCATCTACCTCACCTTTTGCATTCTCCAGCAATTCCTGTTTGGCATCAGGAATAATGAGGTCATTTATACTGAATGACAACCCGCCCTGAAAGGCTGTTCGGAATCCTAAGGTTTTGATATCATCCAGGAACTTCGCTGTTTTAGGAACGTTGGTGATCTTTATGATGTCACCAATGATTTCACGAAGGTTCTTTTTTGTCAACAGTGCATTTACAAATCCAACTTCAGCAGGTACATGCTGGTTAAACAGCACACGACCTACCGTTGTTTCGATCAGTTTATGCTCCAGCAATCCATCAGCATTGCGGATGTTTGCTTTTACTTTGATCCAGGCATGCATATCAACAACACCTTCGTTATAAGCGATGATCACTTCCTCATTAGAATAGAAAGCCTTCCCTTCGCCACGAACGATCTCGGTGTCGGTTGTTCTCTTGCCCTTAGTGATATAATACAGCCCCAGTACCATGTCCTGTGAAGGCAGGGTAATTGGTGTACCATTCTGCGGGTTCAAAATGTTGTGGGATGCCAGCATTAATAACTGTGCTTCAAGGATAGACTGGTGACTCAACGGTACGTGTACCGCCATCTGGTCACCATCAAAGTCAGCGTTGAAGGCCGTAGTTACTAATGGGTGTAATTGTATCGCTTTACCTTCGATCAATTTAGGCTGGAAGGCCTGAATTGACAACCGGTGAAGCGTTGGGGCACGGTTCAGCATGATCGGGTGCCCTTTCAAAATATTTTCTAAGATATCCCAAACCACTGCTTCCTTCTTATCCACGAGTTTCCTTGCAGACTTCACGGTTTTAACGATACCCCTTTCAATTAATTTTCTAATAATAAATGGCTTGAACAATTCCGCAGCCATATCTTTTGGTAAACCGCACTCATGCAATTTCAATTCAGGACCTACCACGATAACGGAACGACCAGAATAGTCAACACGTTTACCCAGGAGGTTCTGACGGAAACGTCCTTGTTTACCTTTCAATACATCACTCAATGATTTCAAAGCACGGCCACCTTCAGCTTTCACCGCATTTGATTTACGGCTGTTATCAAACAAGGAGTCCACCGCTTCCTGCAACATCCTTTTTTCATTACGAAGGATTACTTCAGGCGCTTTGATCTCTAACAATCTTTTCAAACGGTTATTACGGATAATAACACGACGATACAGATCATTCAAATCAGATGATGCAAAACGACCACCATCCAGCGGCACTAACGGACGCAATTCTGGTGGAATAACCGGGATATATTGCATTACCATCCATTCCGGACGGTTAGTGATTCTTGTATTCGCATCACGGAAGGCTTCCACCACACTCAACCGCTTTAAGGCATCCGCTTTACGTTGCTGTGAGGTTTCAGTAGCGGCAGCATTGCGCAAGTCAAATGATAACTGGTCGAGATCGATACGTTGTAACATGTCATGTACCGCTTCAGCACCCATCTTAGCGATGAACTTGTTCGGGTCATCGTCAGGCAGGTACTGATTATCTTTTGGTAACGTATCCAGGATATCCAGGTATTCTTCTTCGGTAAGCAGATCACCAGGGTTTTGTCCTTTATCTGCACGGATACCAGACTGAATTACCACAAAACGTTCGTAGTAAACGATGGTCTCTAATTTCTTAGAGCTTACGCCCAACAGGTAACCAATTTTATTAGGCAAAGATTTGAAATACCAGATATGTACAACAGGAACCACCAATTTAATGTGGCCCATTCTTTCTCTACG
>CALSAT010000188.1:0-7420 GCA_943372905.1 Bacteroides fragilis
AGTACCCGGCGGATCATTCATTGGCAAATATTCTTTTATTCTTCCGGCAGCAGCGGTGGTTTTCTTTATAGCCTTTGTTATTATTAAAAAAAGAAAAGGGCAGCTTTCCCGCACTAAATTCTATCTCAATTCATTGCTCCTTATTCTGATAATGGCAGACAGTTTTTTATTATTGGGAAAAATGATAAATAAGGAAAAAGTTTCCGGTGACCTGCCAGCAGGGTTTTCTACTTGTGATTCCTGCCAAACACCGGATATTTATTTTATACTCGCCGATGAATATGCCGGCAATACAGAACTGAAAGAAGTACTACAGTTTGATAACAGCGCCTTCCTGAACGAACTGGCCCAACGGAAATTTCATGTGGTTCAAAATAGTTCCAGTAATTACAACTACACCCCTTTTTCCATGGCATCAATGCTAAACATGGACTATCTCCAATTGCTCGCCACTAACCGGGGTCCCGCTGACCTTACTTATGCCTACGAGCAAATAAAGAACAGCCGCCTTTTACAGTTCTTAGAATACCATAAATACCGCCTGCATAATTTTTCGATCTTCGATTTTGAAGGACAGCCCGGAAGGCGGTTAGAAACCTTTTTGCCTGCCAGGACAAAGCTGATAACAGCACAAACATTTTTAAGCCGGGCAGAAAAGAATCTTTTTTTTAATCTGGTAACGAGGCTACGTTCAAAAGCGGCTATTAAAAGACAAACCTATGTGTACAGACAAAACAACGAAAACATCTATAAGCTCACCTGGGATATAGCCGGTAAAAAAACAACGCATCCCAAATTTGTTTACACTCACCTCGAAATGCCGCATTACCCATATTATTATGACAAAAATGGTATAGAGCAGCCTTTGGAAAAATTACAGGAAGGATACCAGGTAAACCAGGCAGCTTATGTGGAGTACCTGCAATATTGCAATAAGCAATACTTAGCATTGATAGACCATATCCTGCAAAATGCCACTACACCACCTGTCATTGTGCTGATGGGAGATCATGGCTTCCGGCATTTCACTACCCCGGTTGATCCCAAATATCATTTTAATAACCTGACAGCCGTATTACTGCCATCTGGCAATTACCGTTCATTTACTGACAGCCTCACCAGTGTGAACCTGTTCAGAGTCGTACTGAATTCCCAGTACGGGCAGCAGCTTCCGCTTTTAAAAGATTCTACCAGCTACTTACAGGATTAATATAATACCTGATATAAAAAAAGCCCCGCTTTTATAGCGGGGCTTCAGTATCTGAACGAAATCGTTATTATTCCGGCTTCGCTTCTTCTGCAGACTGATCGGCAGCGCCGCTATCCATTTTCTTCTTCAGGTCGGCCAAAACACCCAGGTCACCCAAGGTAGCTTTTTCCACTTTCGCCTGTACATTCTTCACCGCTTTGCGGGTGTTCTCCGCATCAGCTCTTTGTTCCTTCTTCACAGCTTCTGCTTCTTCTATCTTGCCCTGCTCCCAGATCCGGGTATGAGATACTACAATGCGTTTTTCATTGCGATCAAACTCTATTACCATGAACTGTGCAGTTTCATCGGCACCGATGCTTTTTCCATCTTCTTTAGCCAGGTGACGATTAGGGGCAAAACCTTCCAGGCCGTAAGATAACTGTACGGTAGCTCCTTTATCATCTCTGCGGCTCACAGTTCCTTCGTGAAGGCTTCCGATTGCGAAAGTTTCTGCCAGGGAATTCCAGGGATCTTCTTCCAGTTGTTTATGTCCTAATTGCAGCTTGCGGTTCTCTTTATCGATACCCAGGATCATTACATCAATAGTAGCACCTACTTTAGTGTATTCACTTGGGTGATTGAAACGTTTCAGCCAGCTCAGGTCGCTGATATGGATCATGCCACCAATACCAGCAGCGAGTTCTACAAACACACCGTAGTTGGTGATGTTCTTCACCAATCCGCTGTGCTTGCTACCTTCAGCAAACTTGGTTTCAATATCATTCCATGGATCAGCAGAAAGCTGTTTGATAGACAGGCTCATTTTACGGCTTGCTTTATCCAGTGTTACCACTTTCGCTTCATGCTCATCACCTAATTTGAAGAATTCTTTTGCATTGATCGGGGTATTTGCCCAGGTGATCTCGCTAACGTGAACCAGTCCTTCAACACCAGGCTGAATTTCCAGGAATGCGCCGTAATCCTCAATGTTCACCACTTTACCTTTCACTACGTTACCCTCTACAATATTTTCTGCCAGTACATCCCATGGATGCGGGGTCAGTTGTTTCAGGCCAAGGCTGATACGTTTCTTCTCATCATCAAAATCAAGCACCACCACGTTGATCTTCTGATCAAGCTTCAGTACTTCAGTTGGGTGAGAGATACGTCCCCATGAAATATCGGTGATATAAAGCAGGCCATCCAGTCCGCCCAGGTCCATAAAGGCGCCAAAGTCGGTGATGTTTTTCACAGTACCTTCCAACACTTGTCCTTTCTCCAGCTTGCTCATGATCTGAGCCCGTTGTGCTTCGATATCGCTTTCGATAAGCGCTTTGTGAGATACAACAGCATTCTTAATGGTCTCGTTGATCTTCACTACTTTAAATTCCATTGTTTTGCCTACAAACTGATCGTAATCAGTTACGGGCTTCACATCAATTTGTGAACCTGGTAAGAATGTTTCCATTCCAAACACATCCACGATCAAACCACCTTTGGTTTTAGAGGTAACAATACCTGTAATAACCTCGCCGGTTTTATGTACTTCCACGATGCGTTCCCATGCTCGGGTAATGCGGGCCTGGCGGCGGCTCAGGTTCAGGTGTCCGTCCCTGTCCTCTTTTTCTACGATCATTACTTCCACCTCATCACCCACGGCCAGGTTAGGAAGGTCGCGGAATTCATTCAGGGAGATCAATCCGTCACTTTTGAAACCAATGTTAAGCACCACGTCAGTTTTGGTTAAACCAACAACCAGGCCTTTCATCAGTTCACCATCATTCAGTTGAACGAAGGTGTTGTCATACACCACATCATACTTTTCTTTCTCTTCTTTGGTGTAAGATGTAACGTTGCGTTTGTCCACACTCCAATCAAAATCGTCATGGGCGGTTACAACGAAAGCGGGGGCTTTGGGAGCCTCTTCTACAGGTGCAGTTGTTGTCGCTGTAGCCTCTTCGGTACCGGCTGTTACCGGTGTGCCAGAAGCAGACTCCTGTTCATCAGCGTTTAATTGTTTTCTAATAATGTTTTCAAACATAAATTGGTCCCGAAGGGTTTAATTATTTCGGGGCGGCAAAGATAGGTCTATTTGCCAGCAAATCCCCTCTTGGTGTGCCCTGATTTTTTACTTTTTTGTCAACTGCAACGCCTTGATTTTGCGTCCCTTGCGTCGCACTATTCGGGGTTCCGTTCGCTGCTCATCAGCCAATTCTCCCTATATTCACAAAAACTTCCTGTTGCTGTACAGTTTACTCAAGATCATTGCCCGGCTTGCCCTTCCCATTTTTTGCAGGAAGATCATCATTAATAAACCGAAATACCTGAAAATCAGGGGTCCGGTACTGCTGGCCTGCAACCACCCTAACTCCTTTCTTGATTCCATAATACTTGATACTCTTTTTCAGCAACCTCTCTGGTCGTTGGCCCGTGGTGATGCTTTTAAAAACAAGAGCATCAGCCGCATACTCAGGTCCTTAAAAATATTACCCGTTTATCGTACAAGTGAAGGAGTGGAAAACCTGTCGGAGAATTATAAAACCTTTGATGCCTGCATCAGCATTTTTAAGCAAAATGGTATCGTAACGATCTTCAGTGAAGGCAAATGCATCAATGAATGGCACCTGCGCCCGTTAAAAAAAGGTACTGCCCGACTGGCTGTTAAAGCATGGCAGGAAGGCATCCCGTTGGTGGTGTTGCCAGTAGGTATCAATTATAGTTCCTTCAGGAAGTTTGGAAAAAATATATTTCTCAATTTCGGAGCACCAATAAATAAAGATGATCTTACCCTGGCCGGGTCCGACGGTTTAGCGTACCAGGCATTCAACAACAGGTTACAAACTGAATTATCGGTCCAGGTATTTGAAATTCCAAAAACCGACATTGCGGGGCAAAAGGAATTACTGAACGTAAAGCCTTCTTTGTTCGCTAAAATTATTCTTGCTATACCAGCTGCATTGGGCTGGCTTATTCATGCCCCTCTTTTTTGGCCGGTAAAAAAACTCATTGAGAAAAAGACATTTGATAATGATCATTATGATTCTGTGATGACGGGTATGCTGATTTTCCTATATCCGGTCTTTCTTTTTGTAATTGTCGTCCTTGCCTTTATAATCACCAATAGCTGGTGGGTATTTTCTTTCTTTATGGCTCTTCCATGTACTGCCTGGGCTTTCGTGCAGCTAAAATCCCAATTCGAAAGATAGTCTTTCACTCATTGCAGTTATCTGGCTATTCATGCAGTTACAAAATCAGGTGTTGCAGATAATGAATACAGTGCAACCCAAAATGTCCGCAGGTGTAATTTACTGCTGTGCCAGCGGCAAATTCATCCCCTGGTTTAACAAAAACATTTAACACTAAAACTTTTATGTATGAAAAAAACAAATTGGCTGATAGCAATGCTGCTATTCTCGGCAGCTACCTTCGGCATTTTCTCCTGCAATAAGCAGGATGCCAGAACAGAGCAAGTCACTGAAACAAACAAGATCGAAGAACTTGCTCAGAAATTTACAAACCCAATTGATCAGAATTATGCTTCCATCAAAGCGGAGTATAATAATCTGTCAGAACAACAACTGAAAGCATTTTACCTTGCAGTCCGCAGAATCAACAGCAATGGAAAATCCGGAATGTCTGAAGCGCAGTTCTTACAGAAATTCGATATCTACAATAGCGGGAGTAAAGCAAAGTATGGCAAGTCATTCAACAAACTATCCATAGAAGAGCTGGCAATTATTGTTTCACCTGCTGAGAAAACCCGCAATCAAAATGAAAACAGGGTCATACTTCCTCCTGACGAAGATCCTGATTGTGAATTTTTACCCTATCCCCTGTATTTCTATTGGGCCAATAATCCTAACGCTCCATACAGCCCTGCCTGTAATTCATGGAGAATTGTTGATTACTATAGCGGAGACTGCGACGGATATGAGCTAACGTATAATGGTTACTGGAATAAGCTTCGTGCCATAACCCCATTAGGTGCCCAAGCTATTGCCTTGTTCCTGCAGGGAGATTATATTTACAATAATGGGACTAAGACCAGGGTGCTTCACAAGAAATCCAGCGCTGATTGGTGGTTTGGAAATGTGGCCGGAATAAATGCCAATATCCGGATGGCAAATGAGTTTATAATGGAAGAATAGGCAGGAAAGTGAAAAGATTAAAAGTGTCCGTAGCTATACGGGCACTTTTACTTTATAATATAGTACGATATAGCTGAATAATAGTATCTTTAAAAAGATCAATTCCTCTTATTGATCAATTGGCTGAGAAAATCTTCTTTCTTTCTCTGTGATACACTTAACTCCATTCCGTCTTTCATAATTACTGTTCCCCCTACTCCTTCCTTTGTATAGCGGTCAATAAAATCTATATTGACAATATGTGAATTATGTATTCTGCAAAAATTTTCAGCCGGCAGTATTTCTTCATAGTAGCCCAGCGTATGAGAAGAGACAAGCTTCTTATCATTTACAAAATAAAAATGAGTGTAGCTGCCATGTGATTCCATTCGGGTGATCTCTTTAATATCCTTAAAAATATACCCATTACCTGTAGCAACAGCAAGCCGTTTATCACTCACATTTTTCCCCTGGAGATTATGCGCCAGCGCTAACCAGTGCGACCGGAAATATTTCGCATCAATTCTGTCACCTACTTTTTGTAAGGCTTCTTTCAATTCAGGAAAAGCGATTGGCTTTAATAAATAATCAATGGCTGAAAACTTAAAAGCTTCAATGGCAAACTTATCATGTGCGGTGATAAAAATAACTTCAAATTTTTTTTCAGGCAGTTGCCTCAATAAATCAAACCCCGTACCATCTGGCATCGTAATATCCAGTAGCAAAATATCCGGGCTTTGCTTTTTAATAAGACGGATAGCTTCTTCAACTGATCCGGCCTCTCCTGAAATAATTATCTCAGGAAAATCCATATCCAGGTACGAGCGCAATATCAGGCGGCTGTCTGCATCATCATCAATTATAACGGCAGTTATTTTCATATCAATTGCAGATTATCGGGAAAGCCAGCATTACTTTAGTACCGGATTCTCCTGTACCAGCTACAGATTTGTCAGTAATTGTGAAGCCGATCTTTTCTTCATGCAGGTGATTGTACATTTTTATTCGTTTGGCAGTAATAGAGCCGCCCATTGATTCATGGGTGTTTTCCTCCGCGGAGGTAACTATTTGTATTTTCTTTATTCCCGGCCCGTTATCTTCAACAGTGATCTGCAATTTCTCCTGCAAGGTGACCGATAGCCGCAATTTTCCAGTTTTTGCACTTTTATCTCCCATGCCATGCAAAATACTATTTTCCACAAAGGGTTGAATGATCATTCCGGGAAGAAAGAGATTGCTGGTTTCTATATTTTCTCCAACGCTTATCTCATAATCAAAATTATCTCCGCCCCGCATCTTTTCCACGCTGATATATGTTTCCAGGTATTTTAGTTCATCTTCAAGGGAAACCAGCTGTTTGCCGGAGTTCTCCAAAGTTTGCCTGATCAGGCTGGCAAAGGCGGAGAGGTATTTATTCACCCCGTTTACATCATTATTTATTACATAGCGCTGAACGGAATTGAGGCTATTAAAAATAAAATGCGGGTTCATTTGTGCCCGCAGGGCTGTTTGCTCCAGTTCTGCCATTCTTCTGTTGTGCTCTCTTCTTTCAATATCTTTTTCTTTCAATAACAATTTACTTCTCAACTTTCCCGAACGGATGCCCAGGGCTAAAAATCCGAGCGATAGCAACAGGCCTGCAATAGCCAAAAAAGTGATAAGCCGTTGTGATCTTTTTTCCCTTTGCAATGAAATTATTTTCTGTTCCTTGTTTTGTACTTGGTATTTTGCTTCCACGGAGTTGATCGCTTCCAGTTGGGATACATTAAAAAGTGAATCATTGTACTTTCTGAATAATAAAAGGTTCTGATAAGCTTTTTCGTACTGCCCGAGGTTAGCAGACGCCTTTGCAATGAGCCAATATACATCTGTTACCTGGTTAAACCTTTTTCCATCATAAAGTGCCAGGGCCTGCTCCGCATAGCTGATCGCCTCCTCGTATTTTTTCAACGCAACACATACATTAGACAGGATCGTCAGCGTTTCAAACTGCTGGCTGAGATTGTTTCCTTGCTTTGACCGGGACCAAACTTGCTCCGCTCTTTTCATATCTTTGCGGAGTTCCTCTTCACTTGATAAGTAATCGAGCCGGTTGTAGATCATT
>CALSAT010000189.1:0-7414 GCA_943372905.1 Bacteroides fragilis
AAAATAATCATTGAAAAGATCCTGTGCATTGGTGCTTTTGTAAGTAAGGTAATCGGCATCCATGGTCAGTTCCCGACCGGTGGAATCGAACACATGACGGAAATTCAGGTTAGCGCCAAGGTGATGCCAGTTCTTATCATTACTGGTACTGGATATGGTACGGCTCAACAATACCCTGGAAGGATCTGAAATAGACACATTACTCCGGCTGTTGAAAAAACCGGGACTGTAAAAACCATTGACCACAGCGCCGATGGTTGTTTTTTTAGTAGCGAACACATCCACGCCAATCTTACCATTTACTGACTCACCACCATCTTTTAACCGCCCGACCTGGTCGAAATGTGATCTCACCTCTTTGGTACCGGCATCAATAAACTTCCGCTGGATATCCAGGTTCTGGAAGTTCTTCCGGTTGCTGTAGCCTACATTTGTAAACAGGTTCACTTTATTCTTACGGTAGTTAAAATTGAAAGACTCACTCACTTTTGCATAGTAGCCCTGGCTCCAGTTGGAGGATAAGCTGCCACTGTAACCAAACTGTTTGGTCTTCTTTGTTTTGATATTGATAATGCCTGCATTGCCAGCTGCATCATATTTAGCCGGCGGATTCGTCATGATCTCGATCTGCTCCAGTTGGCTGGCATTCATGTTTCGCAGGTAATTGGCCAGGTCGGTGCCTGACAAGTAGCTGGGGCGTCCATCTATATACACCTGCACCCCTTGTTTACCCTTCAGGCTGATGGCTCCATCTTTATCCACGGTAACGCCGGGAGACTTTTCCAGCACCTCCAGTGCAGTGGCACCCACGTTGGTGGCGGAAGCTTCCACGTTCACTACCATGCGGTCAAGCTTTTGTTCCACCAAAGGTTTCCTGGCGGTAACTGTTACCCCGGCAACGGCTTTTGCCACTGGAACCAATTCAATGGTTTTCAGCACTATGGCAGAATTAGCTTCAGTAATGCTGAAGGTTTCAGAAACTCCTTTGTCATGGCCTACGGCCGTAATGGTCACAAAATAGGTTCCCTCAGTCACTCCCTCAAACTGAAAGTTGCCGGTTTTATCAGCCACACTCATCTTGGCAACGCTGGAATCTTTGGCCCGCAACAGGGTAATGGTGGCCGATTCGATGATTTTGGTGCTGCCGTCAATTACGGTCCCGCTTACTTTTCCGTTCTTCATTTGTGCATAACTGACAGAGGATAAGGTCATTAAGGCGATTGTCAGCATGGTTAAGATCTTTCTCATGGTTGTTGATTTATTTTATTCGTACTCTATTTTAATTATTACAGGCCAAAGGTAGGTACTTTGTAATGCCAGTATCTATGTTTTAAATTAAACGGCCTGTTTCAGGGATAACCGGCCGTTCTCATGACATGAGTGTGACGCCTGACCAGTAATGTGGTTACTGATAAGCTGCCATTTCTGATAAATGGCAGGAATCGGAGATGAATGGTGTGAAAAGGGAATTTTGTGTATTACAAACCAAATTCGGCTCTTATCGGATCGTGGTATGTACGGCCGGAAGTGAGGCGGGTGCCTTCCTTATCTTCCAGTACAAAAAGATAGCGGCCGTTGAAGTGGCGGTGCATCTCTTTTATTCTGTCCTTATTTATAATATAAGACTTCTGAATGCGAAAAAACTGGGCTGGTAATTTGGTGATCAGGGTGGTAAGAGACTGATCGGTCAGGTGCTTTTGGCCATCGTGTGTATAGATGAACACATACTTATCGCTGGCTTCCAGGTAGCTGATATTCTCAAAGCGGATCAGGTTGATCCTGTCCCCCGTCTTTATGGGCAAGGCAGTTGCCTTTTGTGGCGTTTGGAACTGGCGGATGATCTCCTGCAGGCCTGTTACATCAATTGGTGAAACCAATCTTCCAAACTGTTTCAATTTATTAATGCTTTGTTCCAGCCTTTCTTCCTTGATGGGTTTTAATAAATAATCGATAGAGAAGGTTTCAAACGCTTTGATGGCATACTGTTCGTAAGCGGTGGTGAAAATAATATTGGGCTTCACATTCAGCCGGTCGATTACTTCAAAACCGGTAAGGTCAGGCATTTGTATATCCAGGAAGATCACATCGGGTTTCAGTTCTTCAATAATGGCAATAGCGTCTCTTCCGTTACCAGCCTCCCCTATCACTTCCACCACATCCCTGTAGTCTTCCAGCAGGTTCTTCATCAGGCGGCGGGCGGCTGGCTCATCATCTATTACTATTGCTTTAAACAGCTGATTCATCTTTTACCAGTTTATGAATATAAATAGTCACCTGCTTAACCGGTTCATTGCTGAAATGCATTTCATACTTACCGGGAAAGAGCAGGTCCAGTTTGTCGTACACACTCTTTACACCATAGCCGGGCACCAGGTCGGCAGGAAAATCCGGGCCGGTATCAGCCACCGTCATCACCAGGCCATCCTTATTGCTTTGTATGTTCAGCCGGATATGTGTCATCTTGCCTGTAGCCTTTAATCCATGCTTCACCGCATTCTCCACCAATGGCTGTAATACAAACCGCGGTACCAGGTAATGCTCCAACCCCTCCTCCACTTCCATTGTATAGTTCAGCTGATCTTCAAACCGTATCTTCTCGATCTGCATATACACATCGGCCATTTCCACTTCATCTTTTACAGTGGAAAAATTATTATTACTATAATTAATACTGTACCGGAACAGGTCGGCCAATGCAATGGTCATCTTTCGTCCTTTCTTTCCATCGGTGATGGATAGATCTGCTATCGAGTTGAGTGCATTATATAAAAAATGCGGGTTGATCTTGGAATGAAGTGCATCCAGTTCTGCCTTGGTCTTCGACTCCCGCAGGCGGCTGAGTTCCAGTTCTTTCTCATTCATCTTCCGTTGACGCTCCAGGTCCAGGTAGCTGATCACGGTATAGATAAGGCCTGTTACCACACTCAGGTACACACTTGAAATGACGGTGTACTTCAAGAACTGTGTGGAATAATTATATAACACATACGCCAGGGGCAGGTTTACTACCAGCGACATCACCACAATAGAGAACGTAATAAGCACCTTGTGCCACACAAAGGACATTTTCCTGACCTTGTCCGACTCGGCCACATACCTGGCTATATTATATACAAACAGCGTATTGGCCGTAGTGGATATGATTTGATACAATAGTAACCCATCATAACCATGCTTGGCCACGATCACATAAAAACCACCACTCATCGGAAAAAGAGCCGCAGACAAAGTGAATATGACCATCCACACCAGTACATTTTTTCTCAATACCTCATGCCGGATGGAGCCGCGGAACATGCGTCCAAAATTGGCCAGAATAAAAAGTCCTGCCAGCGCCAGTATCAGGCTTATCAGCACCAGCATGGACAGGTATAAAATAGTAGGTTCCTGCATACAAAGCGGAAAGTTAAGAAACCAATATCTTTTGAATAATTGACCTTCGCCAACTGGTTATTTTCAGGGGTGAACTGATTATCTTGCAAGCAAAAGCAAAAGATGATCATAGATTTCAGGTCGGATACAGTTACCAAACCCACTCCTGCTATGCTGGAAGCCATGATGAGGGCTAAAGTGGGCGATGATGTGTTTGGAGAAGACCCTTCTATCAATGAATTGGAAAATATGGCCGCAGCCATGTTTGGCATGGAAGCCGCCCTGTTTTGTCCATCCGGCACTATGACGAACCAGATAGCTATTAAATGCCATACACAACCGGGTGATGAAGTGATCTGCGATGAAAGTGCCCATGTATACCAATACGAAGGTGGTGGTATTGCCTTTAACTCCGGCGCATCAGTAAAATTGCTGTATGGCGACCGTGGAAGGATCACTGCGGAGCAAGTGGCCGCTGCTATTAATCCGGATGACCCTCACAGGGCACATACCAGCCTTGTTTGTTTGGAAAACACCTCGAACCGGGGTGGCGGCAGTTGCTATGAGCTGGCAGAGATCAAAAAGATACAAAACCTCTGTAAAGAAAAAGGATTGGCGTTTCACCTGGATGGTGCCCGTCTGTGGAATGCGCTGGTGGCCAAAAAGGAAACAGCCAAACAACATGGCGAAAGTTTCGACAGTATCTCCATTTGCCTTAGCAAAAGCCTGGGTTGCCCGGTAGGCAGCCTGCTGGTGGGCAAAAAAGATTTTATAAAAAAAGCAAGACGGGTCCGCAAAGCCTTTGGTGGTGGAATGAGACAGGCTGGTTTTCTGGCAGCCGCCGGAATGTATGCCCTGCAACATCATATCGACCGGCTGCAGGAAGACCATGAACATGCCATTCAAATTGCAGCCGCTATTGCCAATAAGCATTTTACCAAATTTGTATTACCGGTAGAGACCAATATCGTCATCTTCGAACTGAATGATGGTACCACCGCCCCTGACCTCGTGGCCCGGTTAAAAGAACAGTCTATACTCGGCTATGCTATTGCCCCTAACCGTATCCGGCTTGTTACACATTTGGATATAACAAAGGAGATGACCGAGAATACCATCCAAGCATTCAATCAACTTTAAGCAGTAAATCAATATGCTCCCAAAGATCAATCCCACATCAACATCTGCCTGGCGCCTGCTGATACATCACGCCGAAGAAATGAAAGCCGCTCATCTGCGGGAAATGTTCCGGGCTGATGCAGACCGGTTTAAGAAATATTCTCTCTGTATAGAAGACACAGTATTTGATTATTCCAAGAATATCATTACTGAAAAAACAATAGCACTGCTGCTGCAACTGGCAGAGGAATGTAAACTCCGGGAAGCCATTAATGCTATGTTCAATGGCGACATGATCAACAGCACAGAAAAAAGATCGGTGCTGCATGTAGCCTTACGCAATTTTTCCGGCCGCCCGGTATATGCTGAAGGCGATAATGTAATGCCGGAAGTAAATAAAGTGCTTCGCAAAATAAAGACCTTTTCCAATTCGGTACACAGCGGAAAGTTCAGAGGTTATACTGGTAAGAAAATAAAATATATTGTCAATATTGGTATTGGAGGCAGTGATCTCGGTCCCCAAATGGTGACGGAGGCATTGAAGCCCTATAAAGTGGACGACATTGATACGTATTTTGTATCTAATGTAGATGGCACCCACATCACTGAAACATTAAAGAAAGTAAACCCGGAAAGAACCCTCTTTCTTATTGCTTCCAAAACATTTACCACCCAGGAAACGATGACCAATGCGCATACGGCCCGGGAATGGTTCCTGAAAAAAGCAAAGAACGAGAAACATATTGCCAAGCATTTTGTGGCACTCTCTACCAACGAATCAGAGGTGGTTAAATTTGGCATTGATAAAAAGAACATGTTTGAGTTTTGGGATTGGGTGGGCGGACGTTATTCCCTCTGGAGTGCGATTGGTTTATCCATTGCGCTTACTATCAGCTACAAGAACTTTGAACAATTGCTGAAAGGTGCCCATAATGCCGACAATCATTTTAATGCCTCCTCTTTTGACAAGAACATCCCGGTACTGATGGCCCTGCTCGGTATCTGGTACACTAATTTCTTCGGGGCACAAAGTGAAGCCATTCTTCCTTATGACCAATATATGCACCGATTTGCCGCTTATTTCCAGCAGGGCAATATGGAAAGCAATGGGAAGAGCATTGACCGCAACGGCGAATCAGTGGACTATGCCACCGGACCGGTGATATGGGGCGAACCGGGCACCAACGGACAGCATGCGTTTTACCAACTCATTCACCAGGGCACTCTGCTTATTCCCTGTGATTTTATTGCGCCTGCACAAAGCCATAACCCGGCAGGCGACCATCATGTAAAACTGCTGAGTAATTTTTTTGCACAAACAGAAGCATTGATGAATGGAAAGACCGAAGAAGAAGCTGAAAAAGAACTGGAGAAGGCAGGCCTCACCAATGAGGAAATATCTGCCCTGTTGCCGTACAAAGTATTCGCCGGTAATAAACCCACCAATTCCTTCCTGCTAAAAAAAATCACTCCATTTACCTTAGGGCAGTTGATCGCTTTATATGAACATAAGATCTTTACGCAGGGCATCATCTGGAATATTTTCAGTTTTGACCAGTGGGGCGTAGAGTTGGGCAAACAACTGGCGAATAAAATATTACCGGAATTGATCACTGACGACTCAGTAATGCACCATGATTCATCTACCAATGGCCTCATCAATGCATGGAAGCAGATGAAAAAATAATTGTATTTTCAGGTACCAAAAAAAGCGTATGAGAAAAATATTCTTCCTGTTGTTCATCACTGTCAGTGCGGCCGCTTCCGCACAGCAACGAGATATTTTTGATATACAACAACACCTGCAAAGCAAGAAGCCCCTGTTTCCCAAACTACAAAACCCTGTTCCTTTTATTAAAACCACCTCTGTACCCCCTGTTTCTGTTCCTGGTCATTCTCTCAGTTTATCACAGGGTGCAGTAGTGGAATACGGCAATGGCACCATGCCTTGTATAAAAGTGGGCATGGATCAATTCCGTACGATGCCCAACGTAGCTTATATGAATAAGGCATTTATTGCAGAAAATCTGACACAGATCCATCCGGGCCAGATTCCCAATGGTGCGATACCTCGTCTGCGTTTTGAAATAAAATAGATGTTGCCTGCACAGATACGGTAAATGGCAGTTGCGGGTCAGATTTAAGTCTATTTCTTCATTGCCATTCTGTGATCTTAAGGAGTACATTACCCGTCTTTTGTCCTGATTCCACATAATGATATGCTTCTACGATTTGATCCAGCCTGTATTGCCGGTCAATCACCGGCTTAAATTCGCCTTTTTCCACGAGTTCTTTTAAGAACACGATATCTTCCTTTCTAGTTTTTGGGATAGGGAATAAAACTCTTTTACCACCCCGGATTGGAGTGGTAATCGCTAAAAAAACATTCGCAGCATGCTTTCCCAGTTCAGTAGATATATAAACTCCTTTCTTCGTCAGCAAAGGCTTACACTGTTTAAAAGAACTTTTACCTACGGCATCAAAAATAAAATGGTACCGATCCTCCGTTTTTGTAAAATCCTGTGTTTGATAATCAACGACAATATCTGCCCCAAGTGATCTTACAAGTTCTGTGTTTTTTGTATTACAAACAGCAGTTACCGTTGCGCCAACATGTTTCAAAAGCTGCACAGCCGCAGACCCGATGGCACCGGTTGCTCCATAAACCAGCGCATGCTGTCCCCTTTCTATCTTTGCCGCTCTAATATTATTTAATGCATAATGTGCACCTTCTGAAATTGCTGCGGCTTCATTAATGTTCATATTATTTGGCAAACTTGTAACTGCGTCATTTTCTTTTACGGTTAAATATTCTCCATGCCCTCCAAAGGTTAAATCATTATAGCCAAAAACCTTATCTCCTTTCTTAAAGCTGGTTATGTTCTTACCGGTCTCTTCGATAATACCAGCAAACTCACAACCC
>CALSAT010000190.1:0-7401 GCA_943372905.1 Bacteroides fragilis
AGGTTAGTTTTTACAGTGTACTGGCATTTACCGGAATAGCTTTAATAGGCTCATTAGGTCTTATGTTTATTAGCAGCCAGTCCATTATTATTTATATTTTTCTTGGGTTAGCCGTGTTGACAGCTCCGCACATGCAAATCATGCACAATATGTATACACATATCCGCAAAGCAGGCAGACCAACTTAATATATTAGTGGTGATCTGTAATAAGCCCATTGCTGCTACGGAATATTGTACCACCCCGTGTAACTGACAGATTTATCAGAACTCAATAATTACCCCTATCGTCGGGGTTACAAACGGGTCATCATTTTTTACCCTGGTTGGGATGGCGTTGCTGCCATCGGCTTTTACAGGTAAGCCATCTGTTGTTTCAAAAGCGGTATTGGCAGCATTTCTTTTGAAGGTATATTCTGGTATTGCAGGATTTTTGGCCACATACCAGTTGGTTACATCAAGGAACAGGTCAATGGTTGTTTTCCGGAAGTTCCACTTTTTATCTATACGCACATCGCTGCTGTTGAACCCTGACAGGCGGTTCGTATTCAGTTGTGCATAGTTCAGCGTACCTGTACCCTGAGAGAGGTAATTTAATCTTGATAATGTTTCATCAAAGGGAGTGTAAGGGGCGCCGCCCTGGTAGCGGAATTTCAGGCCCAGTTCCCAGTTACGGGGAAATTTATAGCCCCAGGTGATACTGAGTAAATGCTGATTATCCCAACTGCTGGCAATGAATTTTGCATCCCTGCCGGCATAAAGGCTTCGGTAAAAAGTGTAGGACAAAATGCCAAAGAATTTATTGGTCAGTTTCTTTTGTACAAAAAATTCAACCCCATAGGCCTTGCCTTTTCCATTGGTGGTTACTGCTTCGTTGCCCAGCAAAGTAAAGTCGGTGCCAAGGTTGGACAGCGAAATGCCATTGCGAATGGATACAGGCACATTGCTGTATTGCTTGTAAAAACCTTCCAGTGTAAACCGTAATCCATCATTCGGTAAATATTCAACACCGGTGGTATAGTGATTGCTGCGCTGGTATTTTGCATTTTTGTTGACCAGTACATTATTATTATCGGCAAAGCCCAAAATAGTATAAGGCGGAATTTTATAGTAGATCCCGGCAGAAGTGTTCCAGGTCCATTTATCGGTAAGCACATAGCTGAAGGAAATTCGGGGCGATAAGGTTTGCAGACCATTCATACCATCGGTGGTAAAGGTGTTCATATCTGTACGGATGCCTGCGCTGATGCCCAGGCGATTGTCTGCAAAGCGTTTACCTGCCTGTACAAAGGCGCCCAGTCTTAAGAAGGGTTTCAATGGACTGTTGAAATTTGCAGTGACAGCAGGTTGTACAATGTTGCCACCACCATCCCGAACCTCTTTTCGGATCACACTGAAGGTGGTGTTGCTGTAATCTGCAGCTTGCGCAGAGGCGCCATATGCAATCTTCCAGCCATTCCGGTTTTTATTGACATCAAAACGGAGTTTGGTTTCTGTTTCACCACTTACAATGTCCAGCGATTGGTTGGCTGCTGTAGGGTTTTGATTATCCTCGTACTTTTCAATATCATTATTAAAATCTGTACGGCTCAGGGCCAGGTTCCAAAATCCATTGGAGATGTTTCTCTTTAATGAAGCGCCGATCGTATAGTTCCATTGATTGACCAGCACATTGGAATTAATGGTGTATAGTTTTTCCGGCGTGGCTTCTTTGGGTGCAGCAAAGCGGAATTCGTCGATGGCACCAATACCGATGAAAGTAAGCGTTGTTTTTTTATTGAGCTGATGGGTGATCTTGGTTTGAAAGTCCCAGTAGTTGGGGCGGATAGGCAGATCAATAGCTTTAAAGAGCAACTGCAGGTAAGATCGCCGGGCCGAGGCCAGGAAGGTGGTTTTCCTGTTTTTTGATAAAGGACCTTCCAGGGTTATGGCGGCCTCTGTGGCACTCAGCCTGAAATTGCCCTGGAACTGATTGGGGTTGCCATTTTTCTGTTTGAACTGAAACACAGAGCTCAACGCATTATCATAGCGGGCATCAAACGCAGAGGAACTCAGCTTTACATCCTCAATAAAGCTTACGTTTAAAATACCCTGCGGACCGCCGCTGCTGCCCTGCGTTTGAAAGTGATTGATCACGGGCACTTCAATGCCATCCAGGTAAAACACATTCTCATTGGGAGCGCCGCCGCGGATGATAATATCGTTTCTGAAACTGCCGCCCTGCTGACCGCCACCCACGCCGGGCAGGGTTTGTATCACTTTGCTGATATCGAAATTACCGCCGGGATTAGTTTTGATCTCTTCGCTGGTAAGGCGCTGTACACTCAAAGGTGTTTCCAGTGTGGCAGCCCGTACCGTTCTTTTGTTGACTTTGAGTACCACTTCGCTAAGAGAAGTGGCCACCTGCTCCAGTTCGACGGTATAATTATTTTCATTTCCGCTATTAATGACAATATTATAGAGCACAACGGTTTTGTACCCCACTTTACTGACCTCAAGATTGTAACTTTTTACTGGTATGCCGGCGATCCTGAATTTGCCGGCACTGTCGGCAATGGTTCCTTTGGAAGTGCCATCCAGTTTGATGGAAGTTCCTTCAAGGGGTTGTTGGGTGGCTTTATCCAGTACAATACCTGTGATGCTGCCGGTATTTTGGGCAGCGCAGATATGGGAAACACACAAAGCGAACGATAGGAGGAGGGCCCGGTTCATTTATCTCTATTATTTATTAATTGATCAGATAAAGCATATCCTGTCGGATTGCCGTTGCTGATAACAGATAAGGGAGGCAAATGTTCGGTGAAAATCAGTAATATACATACAGCCAGGTCAAGTACTGATGTCCGGGTGGCTGAAGCCGGAATTAGCTCAGCAGATTAGATGATAAATATTTTAGAAACAGGGTATTAGGTGAGTTGCACTTTTTGGGGCAATGCATTTCTGGTAGGATTCTGTCAGCCGTTCGGGAACCTAGTTTGCAGATGGTAAAGGCAGCGTGGTGAATTCGCCGGAAGACAAACGGGCCGGAAAAGTGGGGCAAATGCAACTAAGGTGCAGTCTGGAAGCAATTAGCAAGCAAGTAACAGGCAACTAAGAGGCAATGAGGAGGCAAGTAAGAACTAATGCAGAGTATAGAAGCAGCGGGGTAAGCTGGAAAATAAGTGCAGGCTGCGGGATCGGTTACCAAAGTGGTGTTACTGGTATTTTTGCCTGACGGCGGTGTCTGCACACTGCCACGGTATAATGTCTTCTTTGAGGAATATCAACCGCAGCGGAAATACCGTGATAACACGGTGGATGATCCTGACTTTTTTGTTTTTCTTAGTAGCATAATAGTACTGAAACAAGAGCAGCTATTACCGATGCCTGCTTTTACGAACGTAACGCAATCATTTTTTACTATTAAAAAGAAAGCTATGCCAATAACAGGAAACGGTTGGGAATTTCTCATTACCAGGAAAACAGAACAGAAACGCAAAAGCGATGGTAAACGCCGTACAGTAGGTACTTACCAGGTATTTCATAACGGTGTAAAGCAAACCGGTGCTGGTTTGTCTGGCACAGTGGCCGAAACCCGTGGGCTCGGAGCTAATAAACCTGCCGGCAATAATCGCCGGATAGAGGTGGGCCGTTATCCGCTGTTTACCCAGGCGGGTACTAACTATGTGACGATCGGGTTTAAGGATTCGGAAAGCCCGACGGCGAAACCCAAGCCGGGCATTGAGCTGAAGAAGACCGGCCAGCGATCTGAGATACTGATCCATCCGGGCAGAGGTTTTCTGTCCAGTGTAGGTTGTATCAATCCCTGTACTTCTCTTCCCAATGAAAAAGAAATGATCGATTATGTGCCGAGCAGGAAACGTGTCATTGCCATTATCAATGACCTGAAAGCTTTTGCCGGGGCCGGCTTTCCTTCAAGAAACGGAAAAGAGATAGTAAATGCTTTTGTGGTAGTGGATGGAGACCCGGAATTCCAGGACTGAGCATAGCTGTTTTACGCAGGTATTCTTTTAACACTACCGGTCAATTATACTACCCTGTATTTTTCAGGCTTTGTACTGGTTCTTTCAATGATCTTTCTGGCTTCAAGGTCAAGCTTGACTATTTCTCCATACCATTGAACACCACCTTCAAACTTATCTTTTACCCGGCTGTACAGGGCTTCCATCAACTCGGTATGTGTTAATTGTTTTTTGCCAAGTGCCCTGAGCAAATGTTGCCTGATGAAGTTGTATTTCTCCATTGCAATTAGCTTATTTGTTTTTCCCGGCAGGGGATGTAATGTTTGGATTTTTTCAGCTTTCATATGTGCAAGTATTCATTTTACCAGTGCGGGTCTCCTCACTGCCTGTGCTAAAATTAATTCAGTTTTTTTATAACTCCGAAGGGGTGACCTATCACCCTTCGCCAGAACAGTCTGTAAAGAACCAGTCGCTGGTAAACCAGCAGGAAGCATCATAAATTTTTTCTCATTTTCTGTAACATTTTCATAGCTATTTCGTTTTGCTGGTCAAATCAACCGATTATGAGAATTTTCCTGATTCTATGTTCCCTATGGATTACTTTTTCCGCACAGGCACAGACTATTTCCGGTAAAATAACAGATGATAAGCAGAAGCCTGTACGATCAGCTACCATACTATTATTAAAGCAAAGCGATTCTTCCCTGGTCAAATCGCAGTTGAGCGATAATGAAGGGGTTTTTATATTTACAGGTGTAGCAGCAGGGAAATACATGGTGAAGGTGAATGCAGTAAGCCAAAAAGCTAATTTCATACCCGCAGAAGCAGCAGGCAAGGATATTGACCTGGGTACGATCACCCTTATTCCCGATGCAAAAACCCTGAAAGAAGTAACTATTGTTGCCAGCAAGCCTTTCCTGGAACAAAAAGCGGATAAGCTGATCGTAAATGTAGAAGGCAGCGCTACGGCTGCGGGTTCAACAGCGATGGAAGTGTTGCAAAAAGTACCCGGGCTGATAGTAAGTAATGATAAAATTACAATGGTGGGCAAAGGTACACCGTCCATTATGGTGGATGGAAGGCTTTCACAGTATACAGATATTGCACAGCTGCTCAGAGATATAAGTGCGGATAATATAGAAAAGATAGAAGTGGTCTCTAACCCCGGAGCCAGGTATGATGCCAGCGGCGGCGCTGTGATCAATATTATCCTGAAGCGGAATGCAAACCTGGGTACTAATGGCAGCGTTTCGTTTACCACCGGCGTTGGACTATATAACAGAGAAACGATCCGGGCCGACAGAAATTTTTACCGTTATAACCCGGCCTTCAGCATCAATAACCGGAAGGGGAAACTAAATCTGTATGGCGGATATAGTTTTTTCCGCCGGAATTGGTTTCAGTACAGTGAATTTGACCGCACCATTTCCCCTTATCGTTTCTTCCAGGAAAATTATCAGCCAAGTGATGTAAACAGCCACAACTTCCGGGCAGGTGCAGATTTTTATGCGGATAAGAAAAATACATTTGGTGTAATAGCGAGGGGTTTTATACGGGATGGAGGGACGGAAGCTAAAAACACCACTTTTCAGAGCAATGCTGCAACGGGGCAGGCGTTAAGCAATTTCCAAACCCTGAATAACAAGGTTTTCAACCGGAGAAATTTTTCAGGCAATGTAAACTGGAAGCACATTTTTGATACCACCGGCAAAACGCTGAATATAGACCTTGACTATTCCACCTTTAAACTGACCAACAACAGTGATATCATTAATAAGCTCCAGGATGGCTCCAGCTACACGAATAACCAGCTAATAAGAAACCCGGTCCAGTTTCTGGTAATGAAGGGAGATCTTGAATACCCGATTAACAAGAAGACCAAACTGGAAGCAGGGGCGAAGTCAAGTATCGCCACCATTGATAATTACCTGCAATTCTTTCAAAAAGGAGTGCTGGATAATGTACGCAGTACAGATTTTAAATACAAAGAAAATATCAATGCCCTTTATACGTCCATTACCCATGAGCTGAAAGAATGGCAATTGCAGGGAGGGTTGCGGGTTGAGCAAACCATCGCTAAAGGCAACAGCCAGTCACAGAAAGTACTGGATAGAAACTATGTACAGTTATTCCCTTCTGCCTTCCTTACGAGGAAGATAACTGATAAGCTTGCTACCGTGCTGCAATACAGCAGAAGAGTAAACCGTCCCAGCTTTCAGCAGCAGAACCCCTTTATTGAATTCCTGGATTCACTTACTTACACCAGGGGCAATCCATTGCTGAGGCCAGAAACTGCCGATGAGTATAAGTTGTCTCTTACCTATGAAAATCAACCGTTCTTTGCTATCAGCTATAATAAGAAAAATGATGTGATCGTAAACGATGCCCCTAACCAGGATGGCAACTTAACTTATACCACTCCCGAAAACCTCGCCGTTTATGATAACTGGGCTTTTGAACTGAACTTTCCCATTGAGTTTGGAAAGAAGGTTACTGGTTTTGGTGGTAATCAGCTTATTTATAACCGCTACAAGGCTAATTACCTGGGCAGCCAGTTTAATCAAAGCAGGTGGAACTGGTTGGCCTATTGGCAGGTGGCGTATAAACCAACCGATACCTGGAGCTTTGAAATATCCGGGTATTATATGACGAGGTCGCTCCAGGAATTTATCACTTTGGAAGATCTTGGTTCTTTTGATCTCGGTATTCAAAAATCTTTTTGGAATAAAAAAGGAAGGCTGTCGCTTAATATCAGCGATATATTCTTTGGCGAAAGATCCAGGGGATTGATTAATTATGAGATCATTAATGTAAAGTTCCGCCAGTTGGAAGACAGCCGCAATATCCGTCTGTCATTCCGGTATTCATTCGGCAATCAAAAATTAAAAGCAGCCCGAAGCAGAAATACTGCTTCAGATGCAGAAGAGAACCGGGTGAAAACAAATTGATGACATCAATTGCTGTATTATAGTTGAAAAGAAGTAAGGCAGGAGTTTCTTGCAGTGTTGTTGCTGGTGTCTTTGCCGGCTGTTAATGCCTACACGCAACACCAGCAGCGGCGTGATGCTTTCTTTGCGAAGGCAACAGCGGCGAAAAAGCTGGAAGACCGCAGGGGAGCAGCATCCATTCATCATCACCGGGAAACAGTAACGCCGGACAGTTGAATGTCCGGCGTTAGTAATATTATTAAATGAAACAGTATTAATCTGCAAACGAATAATCAGTATAGCCTTTTGCATCCGCTGAAAAATAAGTAGCTGTGTCGGCAGTGGCTACTGCTTTTCCTTTTTGAAAACGGCTGACCAGATCCGGGTTGGCAATAAATGGTGCACCGAATGATATTAGGGCTGCCTTACCGGCCGACAAATCATTTTCAGCTCTTTCTGCTGTATATCCGCCATTCAGCATTACTGTACCATCAAATGTTTTTGTTAATGTTT
>CALSAT010000191.1:0-7371 GCA_943372905.1 Bacteroides fragilis
AGGCCAAAGAAGGTTTGCTTCTTTATACAGCAGCCTACAGCCTTGCCACGATCGGCATTTTTGCTGTATTGGTAAAAATGAATGACTACACTTTTGACGGCTTCAACGGGTTTGCTAAAAAAGAACCATTGCTGGCGGCAGTCACTACCATCTTCCTTTTGTCACTGGCAGGCATACCTCTTACGGCCGGTTTCATTTCCAAATTTTACATGCTGAAAGCTGCTCTTACTAATGGAAGCAACCTTTGGCTGGTTATTGTGGCAGTACTAATGGCTGCCGTCAGCGTCTATTATTATTTCCGGGTTATCCAGGCCATGTATTTCAAAGAAGGGGAAGCTGCGTCATCACCCGTCACTCCATTTTTTAAATGGACACTGGTATTGCTGGCTGTACTGGTCATCCTGCTGGGTGTTTATCCTGAACTTCTATTGTATTTCATGTACTTCTGATAAAGGCTTTCATCTTTATTTCGGGATGCGTCTCATCTTTTCTTAATTTCGGGGTATGAGGTTCAGGGATATCTTCTCGCTGGCATTCCGCACTATCCGCAGTAATAAACTACGAACCGGTCTTACAGTTTCTATTATTGCTTTTGGCATCATGGCATTGGTAGGCATTATCACCGCCATAAAGGCCATGAATCAAAAATTTACCGAGAGTTTTTCTACTATGGGGGCCAACGCCTTTACAGTACGGTTCAAAGAAAGGAGTATTCGTTTTGGCAATGATAACCAGGGCGAGCTGAAACTTTCCAAAAAAGGGAAGAAGAAAGAAAAGAAATCAAGCCTGGGGAAGAGGATCACCAAAGATGAAGCAGAGCAGTTCGTAAAACGCTATGAATTTCCGGCCACGAAAAGCATATCCATTTTCGGCAACCGTACCAATATTGCCTCTTATGAGGCCCGTAAAACGAGCCCTAATGTAACCCTGTACGGCGGGGACGAGAACTATCTCCTGCTGAACGGCTGGACAATACAATATGGCCGCAATCTGAACCGCATGGATGTGCAGACGGGAAGAAACGTATGCCTGCTTGGCTACGACGTGGCCAAAAAGCTTTTCAAAGAAGGGATGGAACGGGCTGTGAACTCCGTGGTGCGGATCAATAATATTCCCTACCGGGTACTGGGAGTGCTGGAAAGCCGGGGTTCTGTGTTTGGCATGAGCCGGGACAATGTGATCATATCCAGTTATTCGAATATCGACCGTAATTATTCCTCCGGTTTTTCCTTTATCATAGCCGTAATGACATCTGACCTGCTGAAGGTGAATGAAGCAATGGGGGAGGCAGAGGCCACTTTCCGGGCTATCCGTAAACTCAATACTACCGAGGAAAATAATTTTGTGCTTGACAGGAGCGACAGCATAGCTGAGAAAGCGATGAACAGTCTCCGCTTCCTTACGATTTCAGCGACTGTTATTGGCCTCATTACGCTTATTGGCGCAGCCATTGGCCTGATGAACATCATGCTGGTATCAGTGTCGGAAAGGACGAGGGAAGTAGGGTTAATAAAGGCCATCGGTGGGAAAAGTAAAATGGTAAGCCGCCAGTTTTTACTGGAAGCTATCATTATCAGCCTGCTGGGAGCCATTTTCGGTATTGTGCTGGGAGTCTTGGTGGGCAATGTTTTTTCCATTGTATTGAAAACGGGCTTTGTGGTGCCCTGGGATTGGGTTATGTACGGTATCATTATTTGCACTATTACTGGTTTACTGGCGGGCCTCTATCCTGCCCTGAAAGCAGGCAAATTAAACCCTATAGAAGCACTGCGATACGAATAAAAGGTTGTCATTCAGCCGCAATCGTTTGTTAGTGGCCTATGAATTTCTTATCAAATAAATTTGAGGATAGTTGTTCCGTTTGAAAAAATCCTTAACTTGAAGCCCCGCCTGAAAAATAATGAAGGGTGGGGATTTTTGTATAAACTTTTTTCTTAGCATTGTAACTCTGAAAGAAGGATTAGTATCTAAACTTTTAAAAACTAAAAAACTAAGATCATGGCAGAGATTAAACCAACTGCATCTGTTAAGGCCACTTCGGTTCAGCCAAAAAAAAGTAGTAATGCGATCTCCTGGATTGCTCCGATTGTTTGTATCATAGCAGGGTATGCTATCTGGCGTTTTATCCTGGGAAATCCTGACGGATTTGAAAACCCGGATTCAAAAGGTGGATTCTGGCCTCACCACCAGAAACCCAAGAATGCGTTGAGTGGTATTTATGAGGGTGGTATCATTGTACCATTACTGATCGGTATGCTGCTGATCGTTATTGTATTCTCTATTGAAAGATTCCTTACCATCCGCAGAGCATTGGGTAATGGTTCTATCTCTGACTTTGTTCGTAAAGTACAGTATCACCTGGCCAACCGTAATGTTGACGCTGCTCTGTCTGAGTGCGATAAGCAACGTGGTTCCGTTGGTAATGTAATGAAAGCCGGTCTTCGCCGCTATAAAGAAATGATCAATGAAACGGGATTGAATACTGAGCAAAAAGTAATGTCCATTCAAAAGGAAGTAGAAGAAGCCACAGCTCTTGAGTTGCCTATGCTGCAGAAAAACCTGGTATTCCTTTCTACTATTACTTCCGTAGGTACCCTGGTGGCCCTGCTCGGTACGGTATTAGGTATGATCCGTTCATTTGCTGCCCTTGGTAAAGATGGTGGTGCAGGTGCTGCCGGAGATCTGGCCGTTGGTATCTCTGAAGCCTTGTATAACACAGCGTTGGGTATCGGTACATCCGCCCTGGCCCTGATCATGTATAATATCTTCACTACCAAGATAGACTCGATTACATACGGTATCGATGAATCTGGTTTCACCCTTACACAAAGCTTTGGTTCCCTGTACAAATAATTACAGGCGGGCTGCTTTTTGTATGGAAAAATGAAACGCATTCATCTTAATTTCTAAACTATTGTAATCATGCCAAGTGTAAAAATTCCAAGGAAGAGTACGGATACGGATATGACCCCCTTTGTGGACATAGCCTTCCTGATCCTTTCTTTCTTTATCATGGCTACCAAGTTCAAGCCACCAGAGCCGGTGGAGGTAAAGACTCCCGGTTCGGTACTGTCCAGAAAACTTCCTGAAAACAATGCTATTCTGGTAACTATCGACTCTACGGATAAAGTATATTTCACTGTATTGTCGGAAAAGAACAAGACTATCCATGACAATATCATTAAAGGGATCAATACAAGCCAGAATTTGGGACTGACCCCGGCCGAATTGAATAATTTCAAGCAAACTTTCCTTACCGGCGTACCTTTTGCTGGCCTGAAACAGCTTTTAAATACGGACCCTAAAGAGCAAGTTGCACTGAAGCAGCCGGGCATCCCCGTAAAGGATACCGCCAATAACCAGTTATACTGGTGGATCCGGGAAGCCAAGGCAGCATTTGCAGGCGCAGGCGAAAAGCTGAATTACCTGATAAAAGGGGACGGTAAATCAAAATATCCCGCTTTTGAAGCAGTTATCTCAGCCTTCAAGAGAAATGATATTCTGAAATACAATCTTGTAACCTCTCTGGATGATATTCCAACTGGTTCTGAACTGGATAAGTTTATTCAATCAGGACAAAAGGTGAAAGAGTAACTATTTTTAATATTTAAAACCAATAGTATGGCAAGTATAGATACCGGTGGTGATGGCGGTCATAAGAAAGGCCCGGGTGTAAAGAAAGCCAAGAAGCTTTCTACCAGGGTGGACATGACGCCAATGGTGGATCTCGGGTTCCTGTTGATTACGTTCTTCGTATTCACGGCTACTATGAGTACCCCTACCACTCTTCCGCTCAACATGCCGAAGGATGTGGAGGATGAGAAGCAGAAAACTGAAGTAAAACAATCTGGTGTGCTCACCTTAATGTTGGGAAAAGGCGACCAGGTATATTATTATGAAGGCCAGTTGGAAGTAACGGAAGGGAAGAATAATTTCAAGGCCAGTAATTTCAAAGATGTCAGGAAGATCATTCTTGACAAAAAGAAGGATGTGATAGCCAACCATAAGCATGGACCAAGCTGCGAAAAGGAAAAAGCAGATGCCAAGAAGGATGGTGATCCAAACTGGGAAAAAGCCTGCGAGGATATCGACTTTGTAGTGATCATTAAGCCAAATGAGGATGCCACCTATAAGAATACGGTGGACATTTTGGACGAAATGACCATCTGCCAGGTAGAAAGATATGCAATGGTAAAAGTGGGTAAGGAAGAAATGGACCTGATCAGGGCCACAGAAGCCACTAACCCTAACTTGAAAAAATAATATGGTTTGTGGAATGATTACGTTTCCGCATCTAATAAAAAAACTAAGTAATGGAAGCCAACAAAATTCTCTCAGCCGATGTTCTTGACATCATCTTTGAAGGCAAGAACAAAGACTATGGCGCTTATGACTTAAGAAAGACATATAACCGCCGTATTACCCGTGCCCTTATCATTACCGCTTCAATTGCTGCATTGGCATTAGCCGGATCGGTTCTAGCCAGTGTGATGAAGAGTGATAAGGACAAGAATGTAAATATGAAGGAGATGACTATCCAGGACGTGAAGCAGGAGGAGAAAAAAGAACCCCCGCCTCCGCCTCCGCCCCCACCTCCACCAAAGCAGGAGCCTCCCAAGGTAGAAATGAAACAATTTACTCCTCCCGTCATTAAAAAGGATGAAGAAGTAGAAAAGCCTGTAGAGAAACAAGAGGAACTTCAGGATGTGAAGATTGATGTAAAAGATCAGGAAGGTATTAAGGATAATGACATCCCTCCTGTTGAAATAATTGACGAAGGAAAGAAGGTAATTGAAGAAAAGAAAGAGGAAGACGAGAACAAGATATTTGACAAGGTGGAGATCGAAGCAAGTTTTCCGGGTGGCGACAGCAAATGGCGCCAGTACCTGGAAAGAAATGCCAATGGGCAGGTAGCTTCAGACAATGGCGCTCCGGAAGGTACTTACACTACTGTAGTACAGTTTGTGGTGGACAAGGAAGGAAACATCAGTGATGTGAAAGCCTTGACAAACCACGGGCACGGTATGGAAGAAGAAGCAATGCGGGTTATTAAAAAAGGACCCAAATGGACACCAGCCGTACAGAACGGACGCCAGGTAAAAGCTTACCGTAAGCAGCCGATCACCTTCCAGGTGCAAAGCGAATAATTGCTTGCAAATAAATTCAAATCCCCTCTCCCGAAAATGGAGAGGGGATTTTTTTTGCCAAGCACATAAAAGCACAGGCCCTGCCGACAATTTAATATAATACGAAGCTTGTTCATGCTGGTTGTAAGATTGCTCTATGATAGTTCCGGCAGCAACTAGTATTAGCCAGCCTGTAACAATTGGTTTATTTTTGAGGCCATGATGAACAAACTTACCGGCTGGGATGATACCATAGTGGCGCTGGCCACACCACCCGGCGTGGGTGCTCTTGGAGTGATCAGGTTAAGTGGGCAAAAAGCCATCGACATCGTCAACAATCTTTTCCCTGCCAGGAATTTGCTGGCGCAACCAACACATACCCTTCATGTGGGGTTTATAAAGCAGGGGGATGCCATTTTGGATGAAGTGGTGGTCTCGCTTTTCAGGGGTCCTAAATCCTATACAGGAGAAGATGTGGTGGAAATAAGCTGCCATGGTTCACCTTTTGTGCAACAGCAGGTAACGGATGCCTGTATTAAGCAGGGGGCGAGGCTGGCAAAGCCGGGGGAATTTACCCAACGAGCTTTTTTGAACGGGAAGCTGGACCTGGCCCAGGCTGAGGCTGTGGCTGACCTGATCGCTTCTAATACGGCGGCCTCACAAAAAGCGGCCTTACATACGATCCGCGGTGGGTTTTCGGCCAATTTAAAAGAATTAAGGGACCGGCTTATCACTTTTTCGGCGCTGATAGAACTTGAACTGGACTTCAGCCAGGAAGATGTGGAGTTTGCAGACAGGAAGAAATTCTATGAGCTGATTCATGAGCTGAGCAGTTCCACTCACCAGCTTATCAGTTCATTTCAACTGGGTAATGTGATACGCAATGGAGTAAGTGTAGCGATTGTGGGAAAACCGAATGCCGGGAAATCCACCTTATTAAATTCTTTATTGAATGAGAACCGGGCCATTGTAAGTGATATACCCGGTACTACCCGTGACACAATTGAAGAAATATTAAATATTGATGGCATTTTGTTCCGACTGATAGATACGGCCGGTATAAGAGAACATACCGGCGACCTGGTGGAAAATGAAGGAATGGAGAGAAGCCTTGTTAAAATGAAACAGGCTGACCTTGTATTGTATTTATTTGATGCGGCAGAAACGGCTGCTGAGATACAAGCGCAGAAAACTGAATTTGATAAACAGGAATTGCGCTACCTGCTGGTGGCGAATAAAATTGATATGACAGGCGAGGAAGCAGCCAGGGAGAAATTTGCTACCGTTGATAACATGATATTCATATCTGCCAAACAACACCTGCATACTGCAGTGCTGAAAGAAAGAATGGTGGATACGGTACTGCAGGGACAGGTGCAAACAGAGCATACTATTGTAACAAATGCCCGCCATTATCATGCCCTGAAAGAAGTGGCTACTTCGCTGGCCGAGATTAAAAATGGTCTGGATAGTAAACTGCCCGGTGATCTGCTGGCATTAGATATTCGCCAGTGCCTGCACTATCTCGGCCTTATAACTGGTGAGATCACCAATGAGGATCAATTAGATTATATATTTAGCAAGTTTTGTATCGGGAAATAGGATGTTGTATGAAGACACCCACCATGGCATGTGTTTATATTTTTTGAAATGAACCTGCTGTAATCTTTATTCTAGTCACCTGGTTTATTATTTACAATGCTGGTTGTAATAGGTTGTCATTTCCAGCCAGCTACGATGGTCTCTCGGGAATCTAATCATGCTGCCTCCAGTTTCCTGGTGCTGCTGGCTGTATTTTTCAGCAAATGCAGCACATTGTAACAATTCCTTCCATAGTTCATTGGGGAAGTATCTCCGGTTCAATAAATAAAATTTACCGTTGTGGTGCAGGAAATAATCAGGATCTTCTTCTAAACTTCTTAACAGCCTGAGGCTGCCATCCGAGAGCACAAGGCCAAACGTGGCAAGCTCTTTCCCCTTATCTGTGAAATGCCGGACATGCATATACTTTCTTCCTTTCCGGGAATAGGAACTGTATTCTTGGAATGAGAATTTCTTTTTCCCTTCGTCGGTTGTTATTTTTATTGTTCTGCTGAAGAACCTGTGCCTGATCCTGCCATACAGCGTATCGTTCTGCGCAGTTGTCACATAATCCTCCTGCGCGGTACCCATCAAAGGAAGCAGGAATACTACAATTATCGAAGCTAGTCTTATCATTGTTTTATTTTTTTCTGGTTTTGTCAAC
>CALSAT010000192.1:0-7370 GCA_943372905.1 Bacteroides fragilis
TCATCGGTGATCAGTTCCGCCACTGCATCGAGTAATTCGCCGGTACCGCTTCCGCTTGCTGCGGCAATAAAAAATATATGCTCAAACCCGAGGCTGTAAAATTCAGAGGCTTCCAATAACCGCTCATTAGTGTCCACCTTATTTACCGTTAAAAAAACAGGTTTGGTGCTACGCCGAAGCAATTCCGCCATTGAGTCGTCCAGGTTGGTCATCCCTGTAGCAGCATCTACCATAAAGATGATGGCGTTCGCTTCTTCCAATGCTATAAGTACCTGTTTAGCGATTTCCTTCTCAAACATATCCTCACTTCCGTGAACGAATCCACCAGTATCAATAACATTGAATGTTTTCCCATTCCAATCAGTCACGCCATATTGACGATCACGGGTCACACCGCTTTCATCATCCACAATGGCTTTGCGCTGTTCCAGCAAGCGGTTAAAGAGAGTGCTCTTTCCCACATTCGGTCTTCCTACTATTGCTACTGTAAAACTCATATCCTGTTAATATAATTAAATACTGATCGACTTTACTTTATCAATGTAAATGGTGAATACAAAAGAAATTACTATTTGCCTATTGCTCATTCACTTCAATATCCGTATTCCTTCAACTGCATCTCATTCTCTCTCCACTTCGGTTTCACCTTTACAAATAACTCTAAAAATACCTTCTGCTGAATAAAGGCTTCAATGGTTTTCCGGGCTTCTGTACCCAACTTTTTGATCATTGAGCCTTTGTCTCCAATAAGTATTGCTTTCTGGGTTTCCCGGTGAACGATGATATCGGCCACAATTTTTACCAAAGTGGTTTTCTCCTGGTATTCCCGTATTAGAACTGCGGTATGATAAGGAATTTCATCCTGTGCCAGCCGGTATATCTGCTCCCGGATCAGTTCACTCACAAAAAAACGTGTATTCAGATCACTGATATCGTCGCCTTCATAAAACGGTTCGCCTTCAGGTAAAAATTCCAGGAAAGCATTGATTAGTTTCTTTTTATTGATACCCGACAAAGCAGATATCGTCACTACCTTTTTACAATACGGCTTGTCTGAAAAAAAAGCCACCGCTTCCCTGATCCTTTCTTCTGAAACCAGGTCTATCTTATTCAAAACAACAATTGCCGGTACTTTTAATCTCAGGGCCGTAAAAATTGCATCACATTCATCCCAGTTTTCTTTTACATCCACCAGCAGCATGGCCACATCAGCATCTTCCAAAGCACCTTTTACTGCCTGCATCATTTTCTCATGCAGTTTATACTTAGGTTCAATGATGCCGGGAGTATCGGAAAAAATGATCTGGTATTCCTTTTCTGTCAAAATACCTTTAATGCGGTGCCTCGTCGTTTGCACCTTTGGTGAAACGATCGCCAGTTTCTCATCCATCAATGCGTTCAGCAAAGTGCTTTTTCCTGCATTGGGTCTGCCGAAAATATTTACAAATCCTGATTTCATTAGAAAATACCTGAAGGTGCACACTTCGGGCAGAAAGAATTGAGGAGGTAGTCAGTCCTTTGCCAGTTGTGGTGCAACTGTTTCGGAAAATTGAAAGAGCCATCAGCCGGGGCAAATGACTCTTTCGTTGGTTGCGAAGGGGAGGATCGAACTCCCGACCTTTGGGTTATGAGCCCAACGAGCTACCGCTGCTCTACTTCGCGATGTTGAGGCGCAAAGGTAGTGGTATATTCGTTACCTGCCAAAGAAAAAGCGTCCCGTTTTAAACAAGACGCTTTCTATCAATACCCCTTAGATAATGATCAACCTTTGGATACACTGCTGGAACCGCTGCTTTTCAAATCCTTCACCACCCCATTTCCTTTATACTTTACATCGCTGGCACCACTGGCTTGTGCTGATAATTCTTTGTTTACAGTAATACGGATATCGCTGGCACCACTGGCATGAGCATCGCAAACATCTGTCACCAGGCCATACCCTTTAAAATCGCTGGCACCACTCGCTTCTACCGATAATTGGGATGCTTTGCCGGTAACCGTCATATCAGATGCCCCGCTGAGGTCAATTGACAGTTTAGTTACATCCAATTCGCCTTTCAGGTCGCTCGCCCCTGACTGGTGAATGGAAAGATCATCGGCTTTTAAAATGCCAGATATAAAAACATCGCAGGCCCCACTAATGGATAGTTTTCCAATTTGTTTGAAGGAAATGTAGGCTTTCAGTTTCTTATTACCTGTATTCCATTTCCATCCTTTATCCAGCCCTATATACAGGACGCCGTCTTTAACCTCTACAGTGATCATATCCCTGTCTTTAGTGTTCGCAGCACTTACCGCGACTCCATCCTCTTTACCCTGGGAAAGGTAAACGTCAAAAGAGTGTGACACACTGATGGCATTGAAATTCGTTACTTCTCTTACCTGGGCATTCGGATCGTTGATTTGCTGAGCATTTATTGCTGTACCAACAATAAGAAGGGTCAGCAGGAATAATACTTTACGCATTGGTTTATTATTATTTAGTGTCTTTGATTTTGGATACATTTCCCCCGCTATTAGTTTTTATTTCTTTGATGGAGGCTCCGCCTTTATATCTCACCACTCCGCCTGAACTGGCTTTTACCTGCAATTCTTTTTCTGCCGTAACGTACACCTGGGCACCAGTACTAACTTTCACATTACAGTCTGCGGTAATCATTTCTTCACCTGTAAACCTGCTGCCTGTACTTCCTTCAATCTCAAGTTTGTCGGCTTTGCCTGATAATGAAACCCTGGAGCCTGTATTCTGATCCACCTTGAGCTCTGTGATACTTACCTGGCCTTTTATGGTGGCACCAGTATTAGCTTTCATGTCGAGAGAAGTGCTTTTCAATACACCGTTTATCTCCACTTCAGCACCAGTGTTGGCATGAAGCTGATCCAGTACTTTATAAGAAACGTATGCTTTCAGATCTTTAGTTTCTTTTTTCCTGTTCACAGCCCCCAGTTTACTGTCGTAATAGATCTTTAGTATCCCATTCTCAACCTTCGTAACTATATTATTCCGGAACTCTGGCTTGGCAGCGCTTACTGCTACTTCCTCCGTACTCCCTTCGGTAAGCAGCAACTCGATACCTGTAGCTACATCAATACCATGAAAACTGCCAACGGCCCTTTTTTCGGCATTTGGATCATTAATCGTTTTTTGTGCTGATACCGACAGCCAACTGCCGGACAATAGAAATAAAAATAAGAATAACTTCTTCATAAACTATGGTTTAGGGTGATACGAAGAGTGGTGTAGAAAAGTTACACTGATAAAAGAATATTTCTTTCTTACTTTTGTACCAGTTCCAAGCTTTTTTACCAAAAGCTTTGATTTTCAGCGTTTCCCGGGGTGTCCTGTATCACTCAAATTGATAGCAGGGCTGAGATCATACCCGTAGAACCTGGTCAGGGTAATGCCTGCGAAGGGAAGGAGTATATTCTATTGTTGTCCTTTCTCAACAGCGTTTCCCTCTTATTTTTTAATCTTTTAAATCTTAAAAAATGAAGAGGATTTTTTTAATCGGTTGGTTACTGGTTGTAACCACCAGTTCTTTTGCCCAGGTGCCTGCACCTGCCAGCAAGCAATCTGAACCTCCCAAAGACAGTTTTTACTTATTATCACCAGTCGAAGTAAGGGCCATCAGGGCCAATGAAAATTCGCCTTTCACCAAAACAAATCTCTCTAAAAAAGAGATCGCAAAGGTGAACCTTGGGCAGGACGTCCCATTTTTATTAAATCAAACTCCCGGTGTTGTCATTAATTCGGATGCGGGTAATGGCATTGGTTATACCGGTATCCGCATCAGGGGTTCCGATGCAACAAGGATCAACGTAACACTGAACGGTATCCCCTATAATGATGCCGAAAGCCAGGGCACCTTCTTTGTTGATCTGCCGGATTTTTCTTCCTCCACGGGTAGTATCCAGATTCAAAGAGGAGTAGGCACTTCATCCAATGGCGCCGGGGCTTTTGGTGGCAGTATCAACTTCAGCACCAATGATATAAACAATGAAGCATTCGCCGAGATCAATAACAGTTACGGCTCATTCAATAGCTGGAAGAACACTATTAAAGCTGGTACTGGTTTGCTCAATGGTTTTACCTCAGAGCTGCGGTTATCACGCATTACCAGCAACGGTTATATAGACCGGGCTGCCAGCGATCTTAAATCATTTCATTTTACCACTGCTTATATCACACCCAAATCATCCGTGCGGGTGAATGTATTTTCCGGGAAAGAAAAAACATACCAGGCCTGGTACGGCATTTCAGAGCCTGATCTTAAAAGCGGTAATCGTACTGTTAACTATGCAGGAACAGAAAAACCGGGCGAACCGTATGATAATGAGACCGATAATTTTATTCAAACACATTATCAGTTATTCTTCAGCCAGTTACTTAGCAAAAAGATCAGCTTCAATACTGCTTTGTTTCTAACTACGGGAAAAGGCTACTATGAACAATACAAGGCCGGAGAAGAATATGCAAGCTACGGAATGCCAAACCCGCCATCCACCGGCACCCCCATTATCGAATCGGATATGATACGGCAACTTTGGCTGGATAATGATTTCTATGGCAATATTTTCTCTTTTCAGTATAAGCATAATAAGACACAGGCAACACTAGGCGGCGGCTATACCCGCTATGATGGCCGTCATTTTGGCAAAGTAATATGGGCAGAACAAGGACTTACTTCCATCAAAAACTGGTACGACCTGAATGCCCGGAAAACAGATTTCAACATCTACCTGAAACAACAAACACAAGTAACAGCCAACTGGAATGTTTTTTATGACCTTCAATACCGCCGGGTAAACTATACCATGAATGGCTTCAGGAATAACCCCACTTTATTTACAGATAATATATTTAACTTCTTCAACCCAAAAGCTGGTATAAGCTATAAAAAGAACGACTGGAGAACCTATTTATCCTATAGTATTGCCAATAAAGAACCCAACAGGGATGATTTTGAAGCAGGTCGTTTACAACAACCGAAACCAGAACGGCTGCATGACATAGAATTGGGGATGGAGAGAACCCGGAAGAACTATTCCTGGTCGGCCACTTTCTATTATATGCGCTATAAAGATCAACTTGTATTAACGGGGAAAATAAATGATGTGGGAGCCTACACCCGTACCAATATACCTGAGAGCTACCGTGCCGGTATTGAACTGCAAGGGGCTGTTACACTATTTCCCTGGCTGAATACGACAGCAAACATAGCTTTAAGCGAGAATAAGGTATTGGATTTCACAGAGTATATTGACGACTATGACAACGGGGGACAAAAAGAAAACTCTTTTACAAAAACAGACATTGCCTACTCTCCTGCTATTGTTGGCGGAGCTTCCATAAATCTCATACCGGCAAAAAATACTGAGATCAGCCTTTTGCATAAATATGTAAGTAAGCCATATCTCGACAATACTTCGAACGACACCCGGACACTCAATGGATTCTTTACACAAGACATGAGGGCCATTTATACTCTAAAAAATATCGGGGCAGGAATGATAAAGCTGAAAGAGCTGAATATCATTGCGCAGATAAACAATATCTGGGCGAAAGAATACGAGCCCAATGGATACACCTTCAGCTATATTGCAGGAGGTTCCACTGTTACTGAAAACTATTATTTCCCGATGGCCGGAAGGAATTTTATGATCGGGGTAAATGTAAAACTGTAGGTGTAACATACAAAGGACGAAGGAACGATGGTTCCTTCGTACTTTGTATTTCGGTTTCTTATCGCTTAGTTCTTAATTTGTACTGCTAAACTTCGCCTGCCAGTCCAGCATTCCACCTGTTACATTCTTGGTATTTTTGAAGCCCATCGCATCCAGCAGCATGCATGCCTGGCCGCTACGATTGCCGCTGCGGCAATGGATAATAATCTCTTGGTCTTTCAGGTCTTCCAACTCATCTATTTGCATAGATTGAAACCTTCCAAGCGGGATCAGTTGTCCGCCGATGTTAAACTCTGCATATTCATGTGGTTCCCGGCAATCGATCAGGTTTAGTTTTTCTCCGGCATCCATCCGGGCTTTTAATTCCTCTACGGTTATATTTTGCATAGCAGTTATTTTTATAAATAATCCTTACCCCCACCCCCTTCACTGTCATCTTCCTTCTTCTTTGCAGGAATACGTCTTCCTTTTTTCTCAAGGCTGTCACCTACGGGTTTATCCGATTGCAACCACACGTCCATCGTTTGCCCGGAGCGGATACGCTGTAATCTTTTCTCATCATCAAAGCGTTCCGGGTTTTGACGGCTGATAAAGGCGCCCAGCGTATCGGTTACATTCGCATCCGTAACGATTGCCCCTATTATTATCCCGTGTTCTTCCAACAGCTCTTTGGCTTCGCTGAAAAGCATGCCGGTAATTTCCGGCACAGTAAATTCTTTTTCTCCTATCCCATCACCAAGCACCAGCGAGATCACACTACCTTTCCTGATCTTGGTACCGGGAGCAATGATAGCCCCGTTATATCGTTGTTCCAGGATAGCATTCTTCGCAAAGTCTGGCCTGAAAGTAGTATCACCGATTTTCAGGTCCATATTATTCAACACCATTTCAGCATTTCTGAAACTATAGCCTAGCAGGTTGGGCATTTCCATTTCAGGCGGTATGGACCTGCTGATGATCAGCAGAACGGTCCGGTTCGATTTTACTATTTCATCAGCATCGGGAAATTGTTTGACGACTGTCATCGCTTTGGCAGTATCCACAGAAATAGAATCCTTCACCTCCACATCAAAACCCGCCTTCTTTAATATTTTCACAGCCTCCTCATACTTTTTCCCTTTTACAGAAGGCACGGTGCCTGACTTTCCGTGACCGGTGATCCAGTCGAGCGAAAAAAGGAACAGGGAAAACAAACCAATAGCCAGTATGATACCAGCCAGTACGTTTACCCATAAGGGGCGTTGTGTGATGAATTTGAACACAATTTGAGTTTTGAATTTTGAAATCAGGAGATATTACTACTTACAAATACCCTCTGCTGCTATTTCATTTTAATATATAATACATTTAATGAGATCATGCTCTTGTCATGCAAAGCATTCCATCACCAATTTTGTATAAAACTCCTTCAGGCTCCATCCCATCGCCTTTACCTGCTGAGGTACAATGCTCGCTTCGCTTTGCCCGGGAATGGTATTCACTTCCAGCATGTATGGCCGCCCTTCTTTTTCATTGTAAATGAAGTCTATCCGTACCACCCCTTTGCAATTGAACACCGTGTAAACTTTTTTAGCCGCATCTCTTATTTTATCAGCTGTTACCTCATCCACTTCTGCTGGTGTTGTTTCTGTGGACTTGCCCTGGTACTTCGCTTCAAAATCAAAAAAGGCCATATCTGCATGCGC
>CALSAT010000193.1:0-7315 GCA_943372905.1 Bacteroides fragilis
AGCTTGCGGATTTGGAAGCTACCGCTTATATCCGGGGAGAAGAACCTGTCACTCCCTCCTCTACCCTTAGCGAAGCCAGGCAACTGGGAATGAAACTGATCTTTCTGGCCCGCGAAGAATATGCCGGTCAAAAAAGAAAACTGGTGGACGATACTGGTGATGCCTATATCATACCTGAAGGAGGTTACGGAATAAAAGGGGCCAAAGGGGCGGCTACTATTACTCAGTATTTTAATCCGGCAGAGTACACCCATATTTGCTGTGCTGCCGGCACCGGTACCATGACGGCGGGTCTTCTTTTGAGTGCCATACCTGCACAGCAGATCGTCAGCATCAGTGTGCTTAAAAATAACGTACAACTGGAAGCAGATATTCAGGCCCTCGCAGGAAGCAGCACCGGCAAACTAACCACTATTCATGATTATCATTTTGGCGGCTATGCCAAATACAAGCCAGAACTGATTCATTTTATGAATGAATTTTACCGGCAAACAATGGTACCCTCTGATTTTGTGTACACCGGAAAATTATTCTTTGCCATCAATGACCTGGTAAAAAATAATTTCTTTGCGCCGGGTAGTAAATTATTGCTGGTGCACAGTGGCGGATTGCAGGGCAATGCATCACTGAATAAGGGAACGTTAATATTTTAACTTTTCAGTATTGCTCCCCTATCTTTGTCACTATTCATCAATAAATCCAATACATTTCCGTTCTATTTGTTGAGTATGAAAAAACTGACACTTCTGTTTCCTCTGTTCATTGCTATGGCCTGTCAATCTTTACAGGCACAGGATACCTTACCGAAGTTTCTCGTAAAAAATGCCGGTAATAACCGGATCGTTATTGGCTGGGTGAATACTTTTGAAGATGTGAAGCAAATAAGCATCCAGCGTTCTTTCGACAGTCTCAACGGATTTAAAACAATTCTTACCGTAGCCGATCCCACTACCCCGCAAAATGGATATGTGGATGCCAAAGCCACCAATGATCACATGTTTTACCGGCTCTATATCCTGCGGGATAAAGGAAATTATTTATTCAGCAGTGCTAAGAAACCGGCACTTGATACCATTCGGCGTATAGCCACGGTGGAAAGCAGGATTGCAGACTCCATTCGCAAAACCAATCCTTTTTATGTAAAAATAGACAGCCTGATGGGAGTGGATTCTGTTGCTTTTCCCAATGGAGTCACTATAAAGAACAAGCCAACTGGCTTCACCCCATCCTTATATGTATATACCAACCGGGATGGCTACGTAAGGATAAACCTTCCGGATGAAGAGAAACCTAAAAAGTATTCTATCAAATTCTTTGATGCTGAAGAAACATTTCTATTTGAACTAAAAGAGATAAAGGAAAAGAATTTCAAACTTGACAAGACCAACTTCTACCATGCGGGCTGGTTCAAGTTCGAATTATATGAAGATGGCAAACTGCTGGAGAAACATAAATTGTATATAGACAAAGATTTTTAGCCCCTGTCCCCTGAAGGGGAAACTTAGACCAATCAGTCACTTTGTATTAATTGCACTCTCACATTTCCACATTTTCATATTCCCTCATTTCCACATTCTCACATCCTCCCGCAACTCTGCATTGAATACCCGCTCAAAGTTGCTTTTGATCTTCTCCTTCACTTCTTGCATATCCATCTTTCTGCCTAATTCCTTTTCTAAAGAAGTCACCTGTTTGTTGGTAATCCCACAGGGTATGATGTAATTAAAATACGAAAGGTCAGTATTTACATTAAAGGCAAAACCGTGCATGGTGATCCAGCGGCTGCACCGAACGCCGATAGCACATATCTTTCGTTCTCTTCCCGGCACTCCGGGTTCTATCCACACACCCGTTTCCCCCGAAGAGCGGTCGCCTTTTATTCCATACTCCGCCATCGTTAATATGATCACTTCTTCCAGGTTGCGGAGATACCGGCCAATATCAGTATAGAAATTTTCCAGGTCCAGTATTGGGTATCCCACCACCTGGTCGGGACCATGAAAAGTAATATCACCACCCCGGTTAGTATTGAAAAACTGGATATTCCGCTGCTTCATTTCCGCATCACCTATCAGCACATTGTCTTTATTACCACTTTTACCGAGGGTGTATACGGCGGGATGCTCTACGAAGAGAAGGTAGTGGTGAGTGGAGATTGGGGAGTGTAGAGCAGTCAATCCATTGCTGTCCGAAGGCTGCTGGCTGTCCACTTCCAGCTTCATACTTCTTACGTCCGACTTTATCTTCACATTTTCCTGCAAGAGCTTCTCCTGGTAATCCCAGGCCGATTGATAGTCCATTTGCCCCAGGTCCCTGAATATGACAGATTGTTTCTCCATTTAGAAATCAAATTTACCAACAAAAACCCATCCTTTACCTTTGCAGACTTATGACAGATGATCTGCTTCCGGATAATACGGATACACCCGATAATAATGATGAGCTATATGAACGTTTCAGCCTCATTATTGACAAAGGACAAGAGCCCCTCCGTATCGATAAATTCCTGATGACAAGGATAGAAGGTGCCACCCGCAACAAACTTCAGCGGGCCATGAACCTGGGCATGGTACTGGTGAACGGCAAGGAAGTAAAGCCCAACTACAAAATAAAACCGCTCGACGCTGTCATTGTATATTCAGACATGAGCCCGGAGGAAACGGATGTGGTGCCGGAGAAAATGGACCTCAATATCGTGTATGAAGATGCCGACCTGATGATCATCAATAAACCGGCTGGCATGGTGGTACATCCCGGCAGCGGCAATTATTCCGGCACTTTGCTGAATGGTGTGTCTTATTATTTGCAACAACAAAATCCGGGTATTTCTGAAGATCTACTACCACGGTTTGGCCTGGTGCATCGCATTGATAAAAATACCAGCGGCCTGTTAGTATTGGCTAAAACAGATAAAGCCATGCGGCAACTGGCGAAACAGTTTTTTGATCACACGGTAAAAAGACAATACCTGGCGTTGGTGTGGGGAGATGTGGAGGAGGACAGCGGTACGATTATAGCGCATGTAGGACGCAACCAGCGTTTCAGAAAACTTTTTGAAGCCTACCCGGAAGGGGATCATGGTAAGGATGCCACCACGCATTATAAAGTGATGGAACGGTTTGGATATGTTACCCTTGTGCAATGCATATTAGAAACGGGACGTACCCACCAGATACGGGTACACATGAAATATATCGGGCATCCCCTTTTCAATGATGACTTTTATGGTGGCGATAAAATTGTAAAAGGGACCATCTACAGCAAGTACAAACAGTTTGTAGATAATTGCTTTGCCATTTGCAAAAGGCAGGCCCTGCATGCAAAGACCCTGGGTTTCATTCATCCCGCCACAGGTGAGGAAATGCACTTCGATACAGAATTACCGGAAGATATTGCCCAGGTGATAGAGAAATGGCGGGCTTATAGTAATACTGTGGGAACGAGATAGACTGTTCATTCCGTAAAATCAAACAAGGTAGCTGTAAACATCCCCCGTTCTCTTTTCTTAAACACCACATCCCAGTTACCAATATAACGAAGCAGTTTGGGCACCAGGTAGCTGCCAAACTTCGTCATCTGTACCTCCATGTGTACATCAAAATCATACACGCCTGCATCGTAACTCATATCGTAGTTGCGGGCCAGCACCTCCATGGTCTTTGCATCAAACCAGGTAACCATACTGTCTATTACAATACTATTCTTTTCACCGCCGCTCAGGTCAGGTTTTACTTTTATAGAAAAAACATAGCAGGACTGTCCCTCATAATCCCCGTAATCGATACCGAAATCATATTTATCTGCTTTATCCGGATCAAAGATGTTGATCTTATCACCAATAAAAGGGATACCCGGTATCTTCTTTCCCGGGTTAAAGAAAAGCATCTTCAGTTGTTCCTTTCTTTTATCCATGCCACTTTGTGATTTGGGCCGGAAATCCACCCCTTTCACAATATTCGACTCGCCGCATACTGACCCTTTAGTGAAAAATAATCCTGCATACAATTCTGCCGTATTGTAATTATACCCCCCATCATCATCATAAAAATTGCCGGTGGTTTTTTCATGTAACACCTCCATTGAGCGGCAGCCATTGCTCCTCACCTGTTTGGTCTTACTGCTTAAAGAAGCTTTCAGGTTTCCTTTTTTATCCTTTACTCGTATATCGTTCCAGGCCGTGTAACCCAGCAGGTGCAGGTTTTTAAACGCTTTATAAAAAGTGGTATCATTCTTTACCTGGTCCATAAAACGGGGCACATTCAGATCGGTCCGGATGATGGCTTCGGACAGGCTGATCATTTTGGCCAACCTTATATTATCCAACGAATCTTCCTGTGCAGTGGCTGAAAAAGAGAAGAAAAGGAAACCCATGACTGCCAATACTTGCATCTTCATGCCGCAAATTATTGTTTTATTCTTTGTTCCCATCGCCGGGAGCTTCCCAAAATATCTTTCCCGGTACCCATCCTTCCCTGCGCCATTTACCGGCTGGTAGCAGGCTCCCGGCTTCATCGTCCCATTGCCGGTTATAAAGGTCTGCGGACTCCCCTTTCAGGACTATTTTACCCCGCATAATGGCGGAAAATCAGCCGGGAACTGCTATTTTTATAGCTTAATCATAAAACCTTAAAGATGAAGAAAATTGTTCCATTGATCTGTTGTTTGTTCGCCTTTACCCTGATACAGGCCCAGGATGGCGAAGCATTGAAAAAACACTACCTGAACGTATATAACCAGGGGCTGAAGTATAATGATGCCAATGCGGCTATTGTCGGCTTGCATGGTTACCTGGCTATTGACAGTGCTGTTTCATATAAAGACACGTTGTCCATGTTGTATTTCGGCACCAAAAACTATTACAGTGCCCTGCTCCTGTCCGAAGAGGTCTATAAAGCCGCTCCCGGCAATGCTGAAGCAATGGCCCGTGCGGCTGAGTGCTATGATCAGCTCGGCGATCCTAAAACGGCTGTTGGCCTGTATGAGCAGGTAGTACCCAAAACAAAAAACCCTTTCCATGTTTATAAAATGGCAGTAGGCCAATACCAGCTTAAACGCACCATGGAATGTGAACTTTCTGCCCGCACTGCTATGGCAGATACGACCAGCAAAAAAATTGGTGTGGGATTTACCAACAGCGATGGCTCACAACAGGCCGTGCCTGTGTATGCTGCCGCTGCCAACCTGCTGGGTGTATTACAAATGGATGCTAATAATTACAGCAGCGCAAAAACTTATTTTGCCGAAGCCTTAAAGGCATTCCCCCAGTTTGCCGGAGCTAAACAAAATATGGATGCCTGCGATACCAAAATGAAAGGTGGTACCAAACCGCCCACTAAACCACCGGTGAAACCAAAGGGATAAATTCCGGAATATTTTTCCACAGGCCGCACCAGAGCTAAACCATGCTTTGCTGCGGCCTGTGAAATTATTACTGCTTCTGCATCCAACGGATATGCTTGTAAAACATTTCCCCGCTATTGTTATTCTTGTCTGTATCACTAATTTTCTTGCAGCCCAACCTGGCCGGAAAATCATTTCCAAAACAGACGGCCCTTTCTTATTCCGCTATGAATTCAACCCTGCAGGTGTAGAAATTCCCTTGTATAAAAATTCGTATGCAAAACGGCTCAGCATTACTGAGCTAACAACCAACAGACAATTATTTGAACGGATCATTTTCGGCAACCTCGTATCAGAAACAGCCGAATGCCGGGACAGTCTGCAAACCGGCGACTATGATTTTGATGGTTACCCCGATATCCGTATTTGCAAAGACTACCCGATAACAGGGCATTATTATTTCGTGTTTGATCCAGTGAATAAAACCTTCGGAAAAGATTCATTGCTCAACAGCTACCAGGTCATTTATTTTGACCATACAAAAAAACAATTCACTGGCACCAGCATAGAAACGGGGTTTGGTAAAACACTCATCGAAGCATGGATGAGCCATATCACTGAAAGCTGGCAGCGGCAAAACGGAAAATTAAACCTCGTAGAACGGACCCAACTGTTCAAACAAGACCAGGGCACCGGTGTTGGGCCCCTTCACATTACCAGAGAAAGAAAAATAAACGGACTGCTGCTGAATGTGGACCACGAGCAATATGGCCCGGTAGAATATGAAGACTATAATTTTGACGGCTATACCGATTACCGGACAAAGAACCCCATTGATACATCGTCCTATTTCTACTTTCTGTTTGATACCAGCGCCCAAAAGTTCGTTTATCATGAATTACTGAGTCAACTGAAAAGCATCGTTTTTGATCCATCAGGAAAAATATTCAGGGGTATCATATTCACTAAAACATCGGAACTAAGTTCTGAAACAAGAACGTACAGTTGGGTAAATGGCCGGCTGGTAGTGGTGGCATTACTGAAGATGAGCACACCGTCTGCTTCTTCTGAAACGGTGATCACGGAGCACTATGAATTAATGGATGGCAAACTGGTGCTAAAAGATAAAACGATCATTCACTAAACTCTGGCTGAAATTCAGCATATAAAAGAAGAACCTGGTAATGGGCCTTTTCAAAGCCCGAAATCCTTCGCTTTTACAGCTAGCCCATTCAGCCACCCGTTATTTTCGCCCCATGGTTCAACAGAAATCTCCTAAATACCCTGTTTTTAAGGCATTTCGGGGTCTGAATCTCCTAAGTAATTGTATTAAAACACTTTAAGAGGGTTTAGCTTCTAAACAAGACTGCCTACATTGAAAACAAGACTGGCTACTCTGAAAACAAGGAAGCTTACTCCTTAAACAAGGAAGGCTACTCCCTAAACAGACTTAACCTTTTCGCCATTATCAGCATACCAACACCGCAACCAGTTTACCATTGCTGGAAGCCTGCCGGATATAATAAAGAAAGCCCCTGCTATGGGGCCTTCTTATGAATTAATATGAATAAAAAAATTATTCAGTCCTGGTACTACCGGTTGAGGCAGGTGTTTTTTTCTCCTCTGCAGGTTTAGGGCTTTCTTCCACACTTCCTTTATTGTCTGTTACGGGCATTTTCAGTTCTGCTTTGGGTTTATCTTCCACACTGCCGGTATTGGCGGCCGGGGCAGCTTTGGTGGCTGGCCTGGGTGTATTGTTTTCCGCTGCCACGCTGCCGGTTTTATTGTCGGCAGTTTTGCCGGTGTTAACAGATACCGGCGATTCTGTAAGGCTGCCACCTGTTTCAGCAACAACTGGTTTTGCAGTTACCGGAGCCTTATAATTCAGCGAAGAAGCGTTTTTGTCGGCGATGGCCGGATCGTAGCTTATGTTCTTACTGTCAGGCAGATTGTATGCAGCGGGATCCCAGTATTT
>CALSAT010000194.1:0-7303 GCA_943372905.1 Bacteroides fragilis
GCTGACCGGTTTTAAATGGATCGCCGAAATGATACGGCAGAAGGAGGGAAAAGAGAATTATATCATCGGAGGGGAGGAGAGTTTTGGACTGATGATCGGTGATAAGATACGGGACAAAGACGGTATCAGCGCTGTGGCGCTGCTTTGCGAAATGGCGGCCTATGAAAAGGAAAAGGGCCGGAGCCTGTACGAGAAAATGATCGATCTGTATGTTCAGTATGGTTTTTACAAGGAGCACCTGATCTCCATTACAAAAAAAGGAATGGATGGCCAGCAGCAAATAGCAGCGATGATGGAGAGCTATCGCAATGCACCTCATAAAACGATCAATGGAACGGCAGTGGTGCAGTTGCTGGATTATGAATGGCAGAAAGGTTCTGATCCGCAGACCGGCGAGGAGTGGACGATAGACCTGCCTAAATCAAATGTGCTGCAATTTGTCCTGGCAGACGGCAGCAGTATATCGGCAAGACCGAGCGGTACAGAGCCAAAGATCAAGTTTTACTTTAGTGTGAATACGAAGCTGGACAATGCCGGTGACTTTGAGAAAGTGAATGCAGCCCTGGATGAGAAGATAAAGGCGGTGATAGAGGATATGAAACTTGGTTAGATAATAACGGATAGATAAAAGATTTGTAACTAATTGAGTTATTAGTGAGAAAAAAGATATTCCCAGTGATATCACAATCAATGATGTAATACTTGTAGGCAGGATGAAATAACAAAAGCGCATTTTGATACCAGAAATTATCCTCATATTGTTTGGAAGGATGCTGAAGATTTAAAGAAACAGTTGGTTGATAAGATTGAGGTCTTTATCAAAGCATAATTTACTCCTCTTAGCCTATCTTGCAACCAGCTTATGAGACCAACAGATGATACTTACCGCCACAAAGGCTTGCGCAAAAAATTAGTGGATGGCATCCGGGCCAAAGGGATTACTGATGAAAAGGTACTGGACGCCATCAATAAGATACCCCGCCATTATTTCCTCGATTCAGCTTTTGATGAAAAAGCCTATGAGGACATTGCTTTCCCCATTGGAGAGGGGCAAACCATCTCACAACCCTATACCGTGGCTTATCAAACCCAGTTGCTGGAACTGAAACCCTTCCAAAAGGTACTGGAAATCGGTACGGGCAGCGCTTACCAGGCGGTGGTACTGGCCGAGTTGGGTGCCCAGGTGTACACCATCGAACGGCAAAAAAAATTGTTTGATGCCAACAAAGAGTTTGAATATTTAAAAACATACCGGTCCATCAAGTTCTTTTATGGAGATGGGTATGAGGGCTTGCCTACCTATGGCCCTTTTGATAAGGTCATCATCACTGCGGCGGCTCCTTCTATTCCGGAAAAACTTATTCAGCAGCTAAAGCCCGGTGGTATGATGGTGATTCCCGTTGGAGCCGGTGATGTGCAGCAGATGATGCGGATCACCAAACTGGAGAATGGCGCATTGAAAGAGGAAGTATTTGAGAACTTTTCGTTTGTGCCAATGCTGGGAGGAAAGAGGTAGGGTGCAGAGGAGAGTACCGACGGTTAAACAAACTGTTCGAGCAGCTCAATCCTTTTCTCTACCGGTGGGTGAGTGGCAAACATATTATCCCAGGAAGCAGATTTATGGGCCGAGGGTTTTGGATTGTCAATAAATAGCTGGGCCACGTCCCGGCTTTCCACGGCTTCAATTAAAGGATCGCCAGATATTTTGCGCAGCGCATTGGCCAGTGCATAGGGTTTCTTGGTCATTTCGGCGGCGCCTGCATCGGCAAGATATTCCCTGCGCCGGCTGATGCCGAAGCGAAGTAAAATAGAAATGAAATAAGCAACGGCTGTTATTACGATCGCAATTAAAATGATGGCCCCACTGCCTTTGCTGTCTTTACTTTTTTTACCTCCGCCGGCAAAGCGTAAACTGCGAAAAGCCAATTCAGCCAGGAAAGAAAAGATACCGACGAAGATGATGGAAACGATAAGAAGGCGTACATCCCTGTTTTTGATATGGCTCAGTTCATGCGCTATTACGCCTTCCAGCTCTTCGTCATCCAGTTTATTGACGATGCCGCGGGATAATGATACGGAATAGCTTCTGTTATTAATGCCGCTGGCAAATGCATTCAGGGAATCGTCTTCGATGAGATATATCTTTGGCATACGCATCCCTTGCGAAATGCAAAGGTTCTCCACCAGGTTGTACACTCTTTTGTTTTCTCTTCTGTCGAGCGGCTTGCTGCCGGTGGCCATCCGGATAAAAGCAGAGTGGCCTGCCCAGGCGATCAAAAACCATAGACCTACCGCACCCAGTACGGTGGGCATAGCGGCCAGGAATAACTGGTTGGGATCTTCATGGTGTTCACTTTGGGTAAAATAAACCAGTGCATACAACATTGCAAGCAGCAATGCCGGGAAGGCGATCAGTAAGAGGATGGAGTTAAAATTATTCTTACGGATCTGTTTATCTAGACCAATGTACTGCATGAACAAAGGATGTAAGCAAACTCCGGATGGCAAGGCCATCTAAAATCTGCGATCTGAAATTTAGAACTGGATCTTTGGAGGTTCTTCCATGGTCTTCCGCTTATCTTCTCCCAGATCAAACATGATTTCTCTTGCAAAACCAAAATTCCTGGCGATGAGATTGCTGGGGAAAGATTCCACGGCGTTATTGTATTCAGTAGTGGCTGCATTGAAGAAGCGGCGGCTGGCAGCCAGTTTGTTTTCAATATCACTCAGTTCTTCCTGAAGTTGCAGGAAATTTTGATTTGCTTTCAGATCAGGGTAGGCTTCCACCTGCACTTTCAATCCCTGCAGGGCGGCGGTCAGTTGCTGTTCCGCAACTATTTTACCATCAATAGAAGTGGCGCCCATAGCGGCGGTTCTGGCTTCTGTTACTTTCAGCAATACTTCTTTTTCGTGTCCGGCATATCCTTTTACGGTTTCTACCAGTTGCGGTACAAGGTCATGCCGCTGGCGCAATTGCACATCTATATCTGCAAAAGCATTTTGTCTTCTGTTGCGCAGGCGAACTAATCCATTGTAGAGGCTTACCAACCAAAGGGCAATCAGGACAAGAACGCCGATTACTATTAATACTGGCATAGTGTTTATTTTATTTGACACTGAAATTAGCGAAAAATAAGATAGCGATCCCTGTCGGAAAATAAAAACCCCCGGCTTTGCCGGAGGTTTCTGAAAGAGTTGTTGCCGGAGTTGTTTACATTCCCCGGCTGTCGGCAGTAGGGCCATATAAACCGGGAACTGTATTTCCGGTGGCACGCAGATAAACGATCAGTTCACCACGGTGGTGATAAAGATGATTCATTAAAAATCCACGGGCTACCTGTATGCGGGGCATGGGAGGGAAAACATCTTTATCGCCCACCACCATCCTCCAGGTTTCCATCATAGATGCGTCGGTTGCAGTTTCTAAAGCAGTTTGTGCCGTTTTTATATTTTCTTCAAATTTGGCTACAATGTTGGCGGCTTTGGTAATATCGCCTTTGTCGTATTTATAAGCACCCATGTCAAAAACATCCTGGTGCAGGGTACCCGGGTACCAGTTATACACTTCTGCAATGTGAGAGGCCAGTTGTCCGGTGGTCCAGTTCTTTTCTGAAGGTTTCCAGTTCAATGCACTGTCTGGAATAGCATTCAGTAGTTTTCGGGTGTTTTCTGCCTCATGCAGAAATTCACCCAGCAGGGCTTGTACTATCATTGTATTAAAATTTTACCAAATGTATTTTTTGTTTTGGAACTAAAAAAATAATCTCAGCTACCTTTATATCAATTAATTGCTATCTTCCACCATCATCAGTTTGCCTATGCGTACCGTTCCTTTTTTAGTTTCCGCTGTTGTGACAGCCGGCCTTGTATTTGCCCTCAATAAACAATGGGGACCCATACCACCGATGGGAAAATTTTTAAGTCCGCAGCATGGTGTTTGGCAAAATGCCGAACCAGCCGGTCAGAGTTTTGATGCGGACCTCAGCTTTACCGATCTGAAAGGGAAGGCTACTGTTTATTTCGATGAGCGGCTGGTACCGCATGTATTTGCTGAAAATGATGAGGACCTGTATTTCATCCAGGGTTATCTGCATGCAAAGTTTCGCTTGTTCCAAATGGACCTGCAAACAAAAGCGGCGGCTGGGCAGGCCAGTGAGATAGCCGGAAAGAAGGCCATCAATTTTGATAAAGAGCAAAGAAGACTGGGCATGGTATTCGCCGCAGAGAATGCAATGAAGGAAGTGGAAAAAGACCCCACTACGAAGGCTATGTTTGATGCTTATACCAAGGGTATCAATGCTTATATCGGTTCATTGAAAGAAGCAGAATTGCCATTGGAATACAAACTCCTGAATTTTAAACCGGAGAAATGGACCAATCTCCGTACTGCTTTATTATTAAAAATGATGGCTAAAATGTTGTCATCCGGTACGGAAAGCGACCTTGCCAATACGAATGCACAAGCTGTATTCATCCCGGACGAATTAAAAATGCTTTATCCCCAGGTGCATGATTCACTGCTGCCGATCGTACCTAAGGGAACAGCGTTTGACAAACCGGGTATCGTTCCCATACAACCCTTATCGGCCGATTCATTATATTTTGGAAAGAAAGAACCGGTCACTGCATTTGAAAATTCAAAGCCTGATATAAATAATGGAAGTAATAACTGGGTAGTAGCCGGCAGTAAAACGCAAAGCGGCGCACCTATTCTGTGTAATGATCCGCATTTGGAGTTGTCACTGCCGTCTATCTGGTACGAGATACAATTACAGACTCCCACCAGCAATGCCTATGGTGTATCACTGCCCGGTAGCCCCTTCATCATCATCGGGTTTAATGACAGTATTGCCTGGGGTGTAACGAATGCCCAGCGGGATGTGAAGGATTATTATGAAATAAAATTCAAAGACAAAACCAAACAGGAATACTGGTACAATGGGCAATGGCAAAAGACGACATTGAAAGAAGAGATCATTAAAGTGAAAGGCGGGGCGGATGTAAAGGATACCGTAGCATACACAGTGTTTGGACCAGTGATGTTTGATGAAAGCTTCCAGGGCACTGACAGTGTGGGCAAAGGAAGGAACCTTGCGGTGCGCTGGGTGGCGCATGATCCCAGTAATGAAGGCATAACATTTTATAAACTGAACCGGGCGAAGAATTATGATGACTATGAAGCCGCCATAAAAACATTTGAATGCCCGGGACAGAATTTTGTATTTGCTTCCAAGGCGGGCGATATTGCTATCTGGCAGCAGGGAAAATTCCCAGCCAGGTGGAACAGGCAGGGTTTATATGTGATGCCGGGAGAAGACACCAGCTACCAGTGGCAGGGTTTTATTCCGCAGGCAGAGAACCCGCACAGTAAAAATCCAGCAAGAGGCTATTTACAAAGCGGCAACCAGCGGCCGGTTGATTCAACTTATCCATACTTTATTCCCGGTAGCTATATTACCCCCCGTGGTATTACTATAGACAACCGGCTGGCAGCGATGAATGGCATTACCCCAACTGATATGATGGCTTTGCAAAATGACTACTTTAATACACTGGCGGAAGATGCAAGAGGTATTATGCTGGGCTATGTGAAAGAGAATGAATTGAATGCCTCAGAGAAGAAATACCTCGATATTTTCAGGAACTGGAACCTGCTGGCTTCACCGGATTCAAAAGGGCAAACAATATATCAATGCTGGTGGGATAGCCTGGAGGTGGAAGTTTGGAAGGATGAATTGTCAAAAGTAAAACCAGAGGCCCCCTGGCCGCAGCGCCAAACATTGCTGGAGCTGTTGAAAAAAGACACAGCCGCCACTTTTATTGACAATGTAAATACGCCGCAAAGAGAAACCCTGTATGATGTGGTGACGGCTGCATTAAAGAAAGCCAGCGTTAGTTTGGCGAAACAAGAAGCCGATGGAAAACTGGAGTGGACGAAATTTAAAAACCCTACTGTATATCATTTACTCAAAGATGCGCTGCCTGCTTTTGCCAGGAAAGGATTGAATGTAGGGGGCAACGGTGATATTGTAAATGCCATTACCCATAGCCACGGTCCCAGCTGGAGAATGATCGTTCAACTCAGCGCTCAAACAGAAGCCTATGGGGTGTACCCCGGCGGGCAAAGCGGTAATCCGGGCAGCAAATTCTATGATGATTATATCAACAACTGGGTGGAAGGTAAGTATCACAAACTTTGGTTCATGAGGGAGGGCGACAGAACAGATAAGAATATAAAGTGGACGATGAAATTCAGGAATGAGAAGATGTGAGAATGTGGAAATGAGGAAACATGAAGATCAGAGAATTACTATTTTTTCCGGGGCTCTCAAGACACCAATTAACTAATTAACCGATTAACAAAAAGGAATATGAAATTCATCGTTGCAATAATACTGACTGCACTGCTGGCCTTCATCAGCGGTTTGTTTTTACCCTGGTGGGGAATTGCTATTACATCGTTGCTGGTGGCGGTTATTATTCATCAGAAAGCGGGTAAGGCTTTTTTATCTGGTTTGCTGGGAGTATTATTATTATGGGCTGGTCTTGCCTGGTGGATAGATGTAAAGAACAATAGTGTGCTTTCTGAGAAGATCGCCACGGTGCTTCCGTTAGGAGGCAATGCTATTGCGCTTATCCTGGTTACCGGTTTGATCGGTGGGTTAGTGGCAGGCTTTGCTGCTATGAGCGGCAGTTTTCTGCGTGCATCGGAAAAGGTATGATGTTAAAGATTTCAGAACAAATAAAGCTTTTCCTTCAAAATCCTTCATAACACTTATTTTGTACATTATACCGTTATGAAGCCAATCTCAATTTGTCTCTTTATTCTCCTGTTGCATGGATATTCTTTCGGCCAAAAAATTAAAGGCGTAGTTACTGACACTACGGGTAAGCCCTTGTCCTATGCTTCCATCTTTATAAAAGAAAATAATAAAGGTACCAACGCCAACAGCGATGGGAAGTATTCTTTAAAGCCTGAGCCCGGTACTTATACCCTCGTTTGCCAGTATGTAGGCTACCAGAAAGTGGAGAAGAAGATCACCATCGGTAACGGGGAACTGGAAGTGAACTTTGAACTGGTACTGCAGGACATGACGATGGGAGAAGTGGTGATAAAGAATGGAGAAGATCCTGCCTACGGCATAATACGTAATACAATTAAAAAAAGAACCTATCACCAGCAACAACTGGAAAAGTTTCAATGTGAAGTATATACCAAGGGGCAGATGCGGGTAAGAAATTACCCTGACAAGTTGCTGGGCCGGAAGGTAGATTTTGAAGACGGGGATACGAGCAAGCAAAA
>CALSAT010000195.1:0-7303 GCA_943372905.1 Bacteroides fragilis
GGTCCTTTTTTGTACGGGTACCGGAAATAGGATTAATGATATAGATGATATGCCGCTGCATTACCCGCAAAAATAGCAATACAGAGGTTATTGCAGTATCACTGAGCAAAGATGTACTGGTCTTATACGCACAAGGGCCGCTTTGGCGGGGTCTTTGGGGATTTCAGTGTAGTAAAACTCGATTCTGTTGCGACCGGTAAACAATTCTTGCAATTCTGCATTGGTAATAGTAACCGGTTTGGTTACATCCTCCCAGCTTTTCAGCCCAGACCGGTTCGTATCATCTGCCATGATGGTTCGAATAGAAGCGGTATCTTTTTTATCGAAAGCAATGCTGATATTACCACTCTTACTGAGAGAGGTTCTTTTTATTTTCAGGATATTCTTTTCGGTGTCTTCGGTTACATTTTTGAGCACCGCTTTCCCGGTACAGGAAACAGTCCATTTGGTTTGTGCTTGCATAGTGAAAAGCGTAAATAAAAGGCTGGTTAAAATGAACAGTTTTTTCATTGCTCAATAATTAAATATAAATACAGACTGAAATATTCCATAGCAGGTTGCAGGTCAGGCCTGCTACCATCTTAATAAAGCACTGGCCCAGGTAAAGCCGCTGCCAAATGCCGCAAGGCAAATGAGGTCACCGTCTTTTATCTTTCCCTTCTCCCAGGCTTCGCAAAGGGCAATGGGAACGGATGCTGCGGTTGTGTTTCCATACTGCTGGATATTGTTATACACTTGGTCATCGGAGAGTTTTAGTTTTTGCTGCACGAATTGCGCTATGCGCAAATTAGCCTGGTGGGGGATCAGCAACCGGAGATCTGATGGTTGAAGGTTATTGGTTGTCAGCGCCTCCATGATCACTTCCGGAAATTTTACAACGGCTTTTTTAAAAACAGATTGACCATCCATAAATGGAAAGTTTTGTGCATTATCAATCATATTGTGGCTCATGAACATATCCCCGATCTCATTATCGTTGAAATCAGCCAGTTTTTGATCTACCCAGTGATTGGCATGGGTGCCCGGATTATACATAGCCAGTATCTCCGCTGCGGTACCATCGCTGTGCAAATGAGTGGAAAGAATGCCCGAGTCTGATCCGGGATCAGCAGGCTGAAGCACCACAGCACCGGCACCATCACCAAAGATCACCGATATATTCCTGCCACGGGTACTGAAGTCCAGGCCAAAAGAATGTTTTTCAGCTCCAACCACCAGGATGTTCTTATACATACCTGTTTTGATAAACTGATCTGCCACGCTGAGTGCATATACAAAGCCGCTGCATTGGTTGCGAACATCCAGGGCTCCGATCTCTTTCATGTGCATGGCCCGCTGCAACAATACACCGCAGCCGGGGAAGTAGTAATCCGGACTAAGGGTGGCAAAAACGATAAAATCAATATCCTGTGGGGTAATGCCAGCCCGTTCTATGGCGATTTTGGCCGCCTCCACTCCCATAGTGGTGGTAGTTTCACCGGTACGGTGGGCATAACGTCGTTCTTTGATGCCGGTACGTTCCTGTATCCACTCGTCGCTGGTGTCCATGTATTTCAGCAGGTCGTTATTAGTAACCACATGTGACGGTACATACATACCGATCCCGGCGATCTTTGTTTTTTGCATAGCAAGCATTTATGTGAGGAAGATAGTAAAACTGACGGAAATGAAACTATTTAGGCCCGCAACATTTCTTTCATCAGCTATATAAAACCCTTAAATAAAAAGAGTTCAGATGGATAAGAGTTTACTGGTACCGGAGAATTTCAGGATTTTAACGTACCTTATTATTGTTTAATTTAGATGAAGCAGCTAAATCACCCTCTGATCACCCTTCAATTATCCCATAAGACCAAGAAGCAGCATATGTAAACCATGGGCTTTTAGAAAGCCATATACGATTATGAGCTTGCAATTTTCAAGTCACTGGTACAAGTTGATGTATGAGAAAAATAGTACCTGAAAAGAAGTTGTTTATTGGAATGATGATGGTTGTGACCACCATTCTGGCCATTGTATTTGTATCCTACCTTCAATCAAAAAAAGTGCGTAATACAGCCCAGTGGGTATCCCGCACCAGCGAAGTGCTTTATAACTCAGAGACTATACTGGCCACTGTAATGAATAATGTGACAGATGCCAGAGGGTATGCACTTACGGGTTCTGATCAGTTCCTGGGATCTTTACAAAAATCCGGCATTACACTTACTACAAAGCTGGCGGCATTAAAAGAGTTAACTGCGGACAATGCTGCTCAGCAGCAAAAGATTGATTCTATTGCTGCCTATATCAGCAAACGGGTTGAGTTTTCCAATCGTATTGTAGCAGCCAGAAATGAAAAAGGGCTTGCAGGTGCTTCCGATCTTTCTATTACCGGAGAAGGAACTCTGTATGTGGAGAGGATACGACAGTTGATGTATGAGTTGCAGGCAACGGAAACCTTACTACTTCAGCAACGAAAGAATAAAAATGAGCGGGCATTTACACAATTGAATTCAGTGCTGATTATTTTAGGGTTACTGGTTCTTGTGCTGGTTATTATCACCTACCTGGCCGGAAAAGAGCTTTTATTGGCAGAAAAGCAACTGGCCAACCAACAAGTAAAGAGTAACCAGGAATTGCTGGAAGTAGCAGAGGAACAGGCTGGGCTGGGAAGCTGGGAATTAGAAGTGGTCACAAAAAAGGGAATGTGGAGCAAAGAGATGTTCCGCTTGTTCGGTTTTCAAATAAAAGAGGAAGTACCCGATTTTGATCAATACCTGGAGCGGATTCACCCTGATGACAGGCCACAGGTACTACAGGCATTGAGTAATATGCAGGAAGGAAAGGAGCCGGTCTCAAAAAATTACCGCACCAATCCGGAAATACTACCACTGCGGCACCTGAAACCAACCTGGCGGCTGGAAAAAGACAAGCACGGCAATCCTTTTAAATTTTCGGGAACATTATTAGACATTACGGGGCTGGTAGATGCTGAACACAAAATTATAAAAGCCAACCGGCTTTATTTCTTCATCAGCCAGATCAACCAAATGATTGTAAGGGTAAACGACGAAAAAACACTTTTTGAAGAAGCCTGTCGTATTGCGGTAGATATTGGAAAATTCAGGATGGCCTGGATCGGAATGGTGAATGAAGAAACAAAACAAGTAGTTCCGGTAATGCATGCCGGGGAGGAGAGAAATTATCTCACCAAAATAAAGACCATCTCAATTGCCGATGTTCCGGAGGGAAATGGTCCAACAGGTAAAGCATTACGGGAAGGAAGATACATCGTTTGCAATGATATTGAGAGCGATGCTCAAATGGCACCTTGGAAAGAACCAGCCCTGGCCCGCGGTTACCTTTCTTCCATGGCATTACCTATAAAAAGATTTGGGAAAGTGATTGGAGCGTTCAGTTTCTACGCCTCAGAAAAAAATTATTTTGATAAAGAAGAAATTGCATTGCTGGAAGAAGCAACGGGAGATGTAAGCTTTGCGCTGGAAGTTCATGAAAAGGAAAGATTACGAAAACAGGCAGAAGAGGAGTTGCTAAAAGAGAAAAAATTGTCAGATTCCATCATCAACAGCTTGCCGGGTATATTTTACCTGTATACTAAAGAGGGTAAATTCTTACGCTGGAATAAGAATTTCGAACAAGTAAGCAGGTATAGCGGGGAAGAGATAATGGAAATGCATCCGCTCGATTTTTTTGACGAGAATGATAAAGAACTGTTGACCCAAAAAATAGCTAACACATTTATAGTTGGCGAAGAGAATGTGCAGTCAGATTTTCTTTTAAAAACTAAACAGAAGATACCTTATTACTTTACCGGCAAGGCCATCGAGTATGAAGATTCCATCTGCCTGATGGGGGTGGGAATTGATTTTACTGAGCGGGTAAGAGCGCAGGAAATAATCAAGGACACTACACTGAAATTACGACAGTTAACTGCTCACCTGCAAAATATCAGGGAGGAGGAACGGAAAAGGATTGGCCGGGAAATTCACGACGAGTTGGGACAACAATTAACGGCCATAAAAATGGACATATCCTGGATTGATAAAAAAATAATTGATGAAACCGGTATAATAAAGAACAAATTGAAGAATATTATTGGATTACTGGATGGCAGTAATCAATCGATCAGGCGCATATTGAGCGAACTGAGGCCAGGCCTGCTGGATGAGCGGGGATTGATTGAGGCTCTTAAATGGTTGGGAAGACAGTTTACAGATAATACAGGCCTCACGGTACTTTTTAGCAGCACAGAAACAGAGATCAGATTAGCTGAGCCGCAGGCCACCTGTATTTTCAGGGTATACCAGGAGGCCCTCACCAATATAATGCGGTATGCAAAGGCAAATAAGGTTTCAGCATCACTAAACATTGTTAATGGTGATGTCGTAGTGACTATCAGCGATGATGGACAGGGTTTTAGTCCTGAAGCGTTGCAAAGAAAACCCACCTTTGGTATTCTCGGTATGAAGGAAAGGGTGGCCTCGCTCAATGGAAATTTTGAATTGGAATCAGCACCGGGACGGGGTACTAAGGTTACCTTTAGTATCCCTTATCACGAAGGATCACTTTCTTAAAACGAAAACCAATGAAGCGGATTATTTTGGCAGATGACCATAGTTTTATTCGCATGGGGATAATCCAAATTTTAAAAGATGAATACCCATCAGCAGAAATAACTGAAGTGGATAATGGCGAAGATCTTGTAAGGGAAGTGATGCAGTATGAATGGGACCTCGTAATATCAGATTTGGATATGCCAGGGCGCAGCGGGCTGGAAGCGCTGGAGCAAATTAAAAAGATAAGGCCGTCGCTTCCGGTCATTATTCTTAGTATTTATACAGAAGACCTTTATGCAGTAAGGGTAATAAGAGCAGGCGCTTCGGGTTATCTGAATAAGAACTCTGCTCCCACTGAATTGATCAGTGCAATAAAACGAATCTCCCAGGGAAGAAAATATATTACTTCAGATGTAGCGGAGCAGTTATTGATGCAAAATGATAACAAAAAACCACATGAGATCTTATCAAACCGGGAGTTTGAGGTCTTTAAACTGCTTGCTTTTGGTAAAACGATCAGCCAGATCGCAGAAGCTCTCTCTTTGGCTCCTACAACTGTAAGTACCCACCGCAGCAGGATCATGGAAAAACTGAACCTGTCCACCAATTCTGACCTAACACGGTATGCCATAGCTCATAACATCATTTTTGATATTGACCTTTGACCCCATTCTAATGGTTTGGCACTATCTTTTGTAGTATAACGACTACTGCAAATAACCTCTTGCGACTATTTTTAATACCTCTCTCATTACTGTCCTTTGTACCAGAATAACATTAGATGGTGGTACTCATTTTTGATAGATCAAGATACATAGCAGAAAGACTGATAAGCCTGATTGCAGAAGCAAGGGAAGAAGCGATCTGTTACAAAGCCGGTACTTACGAAGAAGCCACCTTGCTTTTAGACGAATTCGTACCCCATGCCGTATTACTGGATCAGCACTTTCCCGGTAACAGTGTCATAGAATTGTTGACATTGATCAGGAAAACGAATACAAAAGCAAAGATCATTGTACTCTTTACCATTATAGACGATCACAAACTGAACTTATATAAAGAAAATGGGGCCGATTTCTTATTTGATAAGTATCATGAATTTGAAAAGATACCTCCGGCGATTGTAAGTATGTCGTAAGCAGATAAAGTTTTACTATAAATGAAGTAAGAATATTTACCATTGAAAAACCAGGTGATAATGTACAGACAATTACAACATAGTGCAAAGTGGCTTACAGGCAACCGGGTTGAATTGTTTGTACTTATATTTTTCGTTGCAGTGCAGGGAATGGCTGTTATATTTCTCGGTATTAAAACTATACCGGGTACCACAGCCATCCCCTTCTACTGTAGTATTATTTTTGCGCTGCTCGGTGTCATCACTTTTGGGTCTTCATTCGGTAGAATAATGAGGTTGCAAAAGATCAGTAATGAGCTAAGACAGCAGAAGGAGCTTTTCAGAACAACCCTGGGCAGTATTTCAGAAGGATTGATCGCTACCGGAAAAAAAGGAGAGATACTCTATATGAATCCGGCTGCGGAACAAATGACAGGATGGAAAAGCAGCCTCGCCATCAAACAACCATTGGAAAAAGTATTCCGGGTATCAAGTGAGGAAACAGGACAGGAAATAGACAATGTTGTAAACAGGGTTCTCCGGCATGGCCGGATAGTGGAGTGGGAAAATAATACAGTACTCACATCAAAAGGGGCTCGAAAACTTATAATTAGCAACACGGGTTCCCCATTGGTAGATTCGAAAGGTAAACTTACCGGAGCGGTACTCGTTTTCAATGATACTTCTGGAAGCAAACTGATAGAGAATAAATTACTGGAAAGAGAAAAGCAGTATCGGGACCTGATACAGCATCTTCCCGAGGCCGTTTACACCTGTGATGAGTTTGGATATATTCAACTCTATAATAAAGCAGCAGTACGCTTATGGGGCCGGGAGCCAAAGCCGGGTAGTGATCAGTGGTGTGGCTCATGGAAAATGTTTAGGACCGATAAAAAAGAGTCCCCGGCTGATGCTTGCGCCATGTCTATCGCTATCAGGGAAAGCAGGTCAGTTCATGGCGAACAAATTATTATCCAACGACCAGACGGAAGCCAAAGCCACGTTCTTCCTTATCCTACTCCTTTATACAACGCTCAGGGTAATCTGACAGGGGCGGTAAATATGCTGATCGATATAACCGACAAAAAAGAAAAGGAAATATTAGTAAAGCAAACAGAAGAAAAATACCGGACTCTCGTTGAGCAGGCATCAGACGGAGTAATTGTTTATTCTTTCGACGGGACCATTTATGATTTTAATGAAGCAGCCCATAGCCACTCAGGATACGCAAGGGAAGAGTTTAAAAAACTGAAACTTACTGATCTCCTTTTTGATGAACCCGTTATTCTAAACCCTGTCGTGGCCGATAAAATAAAGGCAGGAGAAAACGTACTCTTTACAAGGAGATTGAAAAAAAAGGATGGCACGGCATTAGAAATTGAATTAAGTACCCGGATGCTCCCGGATGGTCGAAACATGGCTGTCGTAAGAGATGTTACAGAACGTAAGAAAGCAGAAAAAGCACTCAGGGAAAGCGAAGCGCTTAATCAAAGCATATTAACATCAATCACAGCACATATCGCTGTGATGAACGAGAACGGTACCATAGAAGCCGTAAATAATTCCTGGGATAACTTTTCGGCACAAAATGGCGTAACCAATCTTGAGCGTACAACGAAAGGCAGTA
>CALSAT010000196.1:0-7246 GCA_943372905.1 Bacteroides fragilis
GAAAGTGATCTCCGGGTAATCGGCATAGCCAAAATTTCTACGGGTTACAATGATGGGATGCAGTGCCAGTCCTTCTGCTTTCAGTTGTTTCAGGGTATGTGTTTGATCTAATTTGTACCGCTGTGCCTGTTCTTTTTCTTCCAGATCAATGCATTGTAATAATAGCTGTAATTGCGGGTGCATGCGGTGAAAATAGGAAAATATTGATTTGAGGCAGTGGAATAAAAAAAGGTTGGAGCATTTGCTTTTGTGCAAATACTCCAACCATAAAACTGGTTAGTGGATATTATTTTATGATGCCGGGTAAATTTGTTTGGTCCAGGTAGGCGCAGTGCCGCCCAGGTCATAAAAGTTTTCGGTGATCGTTAATTGGCCATTGTTATCAGAAAGGGTAAGCACGGCAAACCCATTGTACAATTGTTGGGATGGCGATGGTTGGGGAGTATTGGCATTCCAGGCAATCCTTCCTGTTTTGCCGGACAACGAGGTAGCCAGTCCGTAAGGTAGTGCGGCATGACCCAGGCAGCGGGCATAGGTATTGGTGGTATAGCTGGGGATGGCCGGTTGCAACAACGTAGAAGGAGTAGCCGGTATGGTGATCGGTGTATCATACACGATGCCATTATGTACATGGCCCCAATACCAGGCATAAGGATCTCCTCCCAGGGCACCTCTTATTTCCGCCCACAGTGGTGAACCAGAACAAGTATCATCTGCAAAACCATTGTGATGGGTCAATACAATGGTAGTTGCGGGGTCCAGCTTCAGGCTTTGAATCCATTGGCCTTGTGTGCCGGTGGCACCGCCTATGCTTCCCGTCATCAAGGCGGAAGTGATGGACGACATAAAAGCAGAATCAAGGCCCAGGATGGTCCATCCACCGAATTGCAGGGCAAAACAGCTGGAACCCTGCTGTGCGCTGAAAGGGGTGCCTGATCCGGCAGGATTATTTAAAACGCCCAGGGCATCATAAAATAAACCATTACCTCCGCTGTACATTTCATGATTAGAATTCAGCGTAAAAGATTTGCCATTATATGCAGCAGGCCAAAGATCATTAAGGTTTTGCAGTTCCTCGTTTGGATAAAAATAGCTGCTGCTGTTTGGATTAGTTGGTTGTGGTGAGCCGGCATAATAGACATCGCCCACATGTGCGATATAGTCGGGATTCAGCGAAACAACCTGGCTCATCAGGCTTTGTGCAGTGGCATCACCGGAGCCCCAGTCGCCAATGATGGCAATGTTAACTGTACCGGCAGTGGCACCCGATAATTGAATAGGAGCAGGAGGTGGGGTAGTTGGATAGACTCCATTGTTATACCAAAGATTATGAATAGCTGTTTCTGCAAGGTTCAGGAAGGCGATAAACCAGTTTTGATCAAAGTTGGCAAAAGGCTCCATACTTAGAACAGTACCATCTTCATAGATCAGTTCACCATTTTGTGTTTTGAAAAAATTATAGTTTTCTGTTGTCATCAGGCTGTCTGCAAGAATATAATCAAGTGCTGCCACAATTGCCAAAATGATCAGTTGTTCTTTAAAACTGAAATTGCTCAGATTCAGTTCCCCCGGGTTTTTAAACCAGTACAAAAACAATCCTAACTCAATAGCCCCCGTCTCAGAAGTAAATCCTGCTGGCGGAGGTGGGACCGCTCCCTGCCAAACATTATTCGGCGGGGTGGACATGAATTGAATAAGCTGGTACTCACTGTAAGGAAGAAAACTTAACAACTTGCTGATCTCTCCTTTGAGAGTCACATCGCTCTCAAGAATTTGTCTGATCTGATCAAACTTTTGTTGGTCCATGTTTGCCATAATTGAAAAGGTTTAAGGTTAAAGAAGGCTTGAAATAGTAAGTTCCGATATTGTGGGCAGATTTAAAAATGAGAAAATAGATTAAGTGTTTATACTTATTATTATCTTGTTACTAATTCAATAGTAAAACAAAAACTGAATACCCTTGCCGGGATAATGTTCTGATCGTGGCTCTTTCATTATAGTATAAAAATGTAGCTTAGTTATATGATTACAGGAAAACAATTCATTAATACCTGCATCGCAATAGCATTTTGTTCAGCCACATCGGCGCAGGTACAGGTTAGCAAAGAACCATTGCACCGGCCGGTGGCAGAGAATCAGTATTTGCGCCTGCTGGATGTATGGCTGCAACCCGGGGATACCACACAATTCCATATTCATTCCACCCCATCCCTGTTTCTTTATCTTACCAGCGGAAAGGTGAGTTCGCAGACTAAAGGAGGTGCCTGGACAACGGAACAGGCCGTAGCCGGTAAATCCTGGTTTCGCTCTTTTACACCAGATACATTAGTGCACAGGGTGGCTAACACGGATACAATCCCTTTTCATGTTACCGATCTTGAAATACTTTCTTCGTATGAACCCGGCTCCAGTATAGCTCCGCTTCCTTTTGATGTATTGTTTGAAAATGAAAAAGCAATTGCCTACAGGCTTGGCAGCGCTGATCTTACCGGAGAGATCATCCAGGGCAGGGGCCCCTTATTAGCTCAACTGATTGCCGGGGAAGGCGTTCTTTTTCATGATGTGCCTTCTGATGAACGGAAACAATTAAAACAGGGAGAGTTTGTATTCATCCGGCCGGGTTCTCATTTCAGTTTTGCTTCTGTGGGTACCGGCAAAACAGACCTGGTGGTTTTCGAGATCAGGTAGCTCTATCTGCCCGCAGTATTACGGGAGGCCCGAATATTGCGTTAACAAGTATCAGCCCCGCGGATAACATTGGTCATGCTATTATCACCAGCCAGATCTAAATTTTGCTGTCATAATTAAATTTACTTACTCATAATTAACTGTCATGAAAAAAGAGTACTGGATAAATGTTAAGCATGTTGATAACAGGCTGGTTATTTTTTTAAACGGAGAAACGGTTTGGGACAGCGGTATCGTACACGACGACCCTGAACTGGATAAGTACATTGAAATAACGCCCATGCTGCTGGAACATGCCAATCATACTAATGAACTCATCTTCGAAGGTTTTAATGATACATTCAAGTCATCAGATTCAGAAGGAGACATGAACCCCTGGCATTTTCATTACCGGCTATTTACCAGGACAGTGGATGAAACCGGTAAAATAGTTGCCGAAGCAGACATTATGGTGCCCTACAACGAAAAGCATTTGTCAAACCCCAATATCAGGGCTATCAATAATTGCTATCATTTGGTAAAAAATGGCAGTGATTTTAAGATAGTTTCTAATATGCTTTCCCAGCAGTTTTACAAATAAAGGCAGGGTAGGGCAATTCTGGTCTTTTTTGACAGGCAGCAAGATAACTTTGTTTTTTCCTTACCGGTTATTTATCTTTCCTGAAAAGAAAACAATATGAAAAGAATAGCCCTGCTGTATATATCAGCCATTCTTGCAGGGATGTTTTTTTCCGGCTCCCGTTCCCATGCACAGGATACAAAACCTGACACTGTCAGTGTAGGTATCTACATTACCAGTATCCATGATATTGACTTTAAACAAAAGGAATTCACGATCACCTTCTGGCTCTGGTTGAAGTATAAGAACAAGGACTTTGATTTCATGAATAACCTGGAAGTGCCATCGGCCAAGACGGTGGAGAAATCTTTTTCTTCAGTGGATTCGACTGCGGACCGTGTCTATATGCAGATGAAACTGCAGTGTGTGATGAAAGATTCCTGGAAGATCGATAACTTCCCTTTTGATAAACAAAAGCTTCGTTTGTCAGTCGAAAACTCCCAATTTGATTCAAAGGCATTAATCTTTGTTCCGGACACAATAGGTCAGCATTTCGATCCCCGTTTTACATTACGTGGATGGAGCATTGACAGTTGTATCATGAGTTCCACCATCAGGAAATACGAAACTGGTTTTGGAGATGAGAGCCTGTCCAAACCACAAACAGAATACAGCGCATTCCGGGTAAGGTTATCTATTGACAGGGATGCAGGAGGATTGTTCTGGAAGATGTTCCTGGGAATGTATGTTGCTTTTCTGATATCTTATTTATGCTTTTACATTCATGCAGATGGTATGGACTCCCGTTTTGGATTGAGTGTGGGATCTTTGTTTGCCGTGATCGGTAATAAGTACATTATTGATTCCTCATTGCCAGAGTCTTCCTCTTTCACCCTGGTTGATATGCTGCATGGTATAACCCTCTTTTTTATCCTGGTAGTGATAGCTGCCAATGCTTATGCCTTACGGCTGATCAAAAAAGATCAGGCAGCGAAAGCCATCCGGTTTGATAATATTTCTGCCATCGTAGTGCTGGTAGTGTATTTAGGGTTGAATGTCTTCTTTATCTGGCGGGCAAGCCTTGTTTCCTGATAACGTTTTCCCGCTTCCTTAATTCTCTTAGCTGATATCTTCAGATAAGTCACACTATTCTCCAATGTGTGAACTATGTAATATGTTTCCCTCATTCTGTAATTTATTTCCATAGCACATAGTTGACCTTTACATATAGTTCTTGTAACCACAGGTCATTTTTTTTGACTGTTAAAGAATCTGTATTAATAATATTTCTTTCTAACTCGCTTAAACGTCAACATGAAAAAATCTTTACTCATTTTAGTCATCATGACCACAGGATTGGCTGTTACAGCTCAAAGTCCTACAATAGTTGCTGCATCCGGCAGTTGTATCGTGATAAGAAATTTCAACACTTCAGATGAAGGCTTCAGTTCACCCAGTATTTATTCAAGTGCAGATGATGTATCGTTTGACTGGAATGCTGGTCTCGGGGCAGAGGTGGAAGCAAGCGGCCTTACGGTCCGGTCAGCAAGTCTTATTTCTCCGGTGTATCTTCAAGGAGCAACGGGAAATGCAGTAATTGGCTTCCGGTTTGAAGCTCCTGCTGGCGGAGAATACAGGGTCAGGATCATATCGGCAACAACCAGTGGCCCACTGGAAATTCTTGCTACCACTTCCAATGGCCCTGTGTATTCCTCTTTGCCAGGTACTTCGGGTAGTATTTGTTTATCATTGACGGATGCTGATCTTACAGCAGGACGCCTAATCCGGTTTGAGTTTACTTTCAGGTTAAATCAACCTGGGAATGTTTTGTTCGATGATATGGCAATGTCAGCACAACAATTTCCATTACCGGTTACTTTCGAAGGGTTTGTGGCCCGTAAAAATACAGACGGATCGGTTAAGCTATTGTGGAATGTAGGTGAGGAGGTGAATGTGAAAGGCTACTATGTGGAGGCAAGTTCTGATGGGATCAAGTTTACGGATGCAGGGTATACAACAGCTTCAGGGAAATCTATCTATTCAGCAAACTATACAGGTCTGCTGGCGAAAACAATGTTCTTCAGGGTGAGAAATGTGGATTTTGATGGCAGAAGTAAGTACACACCTATTATTAGAGTCTATTCAATAGACCAGACAAACAATGCAATTCAGATTTATCCGATGCCCGCTACAGATATGGTAACGGTAGAACATAAAATGTCAACCGGAGCATCAGTTATTACATTGATAAGTATGGACGGAAGAGTGATGCAGCAGGTTAATGTTGTGCCATTTACCTATCAGACACAGCTGAACATCAGTCAATTGGTTAAAGGCGTATATATAGTAAATTTCAAAGATGAGAAAGCAAATGCACAGAGTCTGAAATTGATCAAGAACTAACAGACTCGCTTAAAATCCCAAAGAACCCGCTGCAAGGCGGGTTCTTTGTGTTAATAATATATCTGTATAAGAAGTTATGGTTTGAAAGGTCTATTGGCAGTAGCGTAGGGGAAGGTCAAATATTTATTTAGGTGCTTCAGGATCCTGCGTCATCAGGATTAGGAGTATGCAGCCCGGTTAGTTTCCCAGTGAGCCTTCTTTTTCCGCATCACCATCGGAGAACCGGCTGCCTATTGCATGCATCAGGCTGGAAACCGGCCCTTCCATTTTATTGGTCCGGTCATCAAGGGTATTGTCATTCAGCATTTCGCCCATTTGAAGCGCAGCCGGAAGATACAGGAGAATATTACTTCTTTCTCCGGCAAGATATTTTTTCAAGTCATATATCGTTCCTTCCGGTGTGATTTGTTCATTGATCAGGCTGACAGCAACAACCGCAATGGTGTTTAGTTTGATTTCAGTTTCTTCCATTGACTTGAGGGAGTAACTTGCAATTTTTTGAATAACCTCTTTCATATTATCAAGAAATAAAAAATCGATCCAGTTTTCGTTTCCATTGGGATGCAGCAAGGCTTCAGCACCGGCATCTGCTTGACTGAATTTGTATAAGGCTGCTGAAATGGCAGGGATAGCTGCCTGGCTGAATAAGTGCTCAGCCGGTGTGATGCTATCTTCAGTTACGACCTGTGTGTTAGGGTCAATTTTTTGTAATTCAGGATAAACCATCCTGGTCTGTATTAAACTTATAAGATTATCTGGCATGAATGTAATTTTATCAGACTAATAATAATTATCCTGGCCCGGCCGTATTGTTCACTATATTGGTATAACAGCAAGCCCAGCGTTGTCATTTATATATTATGCTGCTTTCTCTTAGCAGCAGCGAACTCCCGGAATAAGTTTTTTGCAGTACCCGGATTTTGGTTTGATAGCCTGCTGTAGGCAGAAACTGCTTTTGTCTTCACTGTAAAATCTAACTGCCTGGTTGCGTTATATCCATCTTCATCCTCCTGGGTGTTTTGTGGGGCTATAGTTTTGGGTTGCTTCATAATAAATACTTTATTAAGGTGTTCTTGTACTATTTAAATATACTACTGTACTCCGCGGAGACTATTATATCATCCGGCCAGAGTATTATAGAATTCACATATTGTCGCTCTGATCCTTTGGCCGGGGAATCAGGATGATTGTTTTCTGAGTGTATACTCTTGCCGGATATCAGAACTATGGGCCGTCATAAATCAGCCCTTCTTTCAGGCTAATGGGCCTGGTAGCTACCGGTGAAATAGGGACCATTAAAAAAGACATTGTTTATTCCGGGGATGTGCTGAATACAACAGCCCGCATAGTGGCGTTGTGTAATCATTACAAGGAAATGCTGATCGTGTCTGAATACCTGTACAGTGAACTTAAGGAAATTCCCGGCTACCAGTTTAGGTATATAGATAGTCCGTTGCTCCAGGGTAAAACCGTTACACTTGGTTTATATGCGGTCAAAAGGTGCTGACCTACACCTGCTTCAGCCAGCCGGTAATACTCATCCGCTGCCTCTTTGCTTTTACCACTTCATGCTCCATTTCATCACTCTTAAAGAAA
>CALSAT010000197.1:0-7244 GCA_943372905.1 Bacteroides fragilis
GAGTATGCCCCGGGTATTCTCATTATTGTTCAGCCGGTGTCCTTTGCCGTATCCCACCGACTTAGTAATCTCAAAACTGGCTTTCAGGAAATCTGCATATTGGATGATCAGGTTTTCCGCCATATCAAGGTCTGTTACCGGTGTCAGCAATTTTACACAGATCACCCCATAGCTCACGCCGTCCTGTGTGCATTCCCCTGCGTAAACAGTGGAAGAATCCTGGCTTTTCGACAGGTCAAATGTTGGACCGCAGTAGATATAAGCAGAGCAGCCGGAAGCTCCGATGGAATATTTCTTAAGCGTTTGGCTGAAACTATGTTGAAAAGCCAGTAACAGAAAGGCAAGAAAAAAGTGTTTCATTATTTCTACATATCTATGGTTAGTTATTTCATGCCCGGAAACCGCAGCCCTTCCAGGAATATCTCCGATTTCTTATCCGGTAATTCTTTTGCACTGTGCATATACAGCACGCAAATATAAGTGCCGTTTGTCCAGGCTTTTATTTTCCATTTATTTTTATCCGCATCTTCCCAGGTATCGTAAATACCACGGGTCAATTCATTCTTACGGAGCCGGTGCCCTTTATCATACCCTTTGGTCTTTACAATACCATAATCCAGTTGCAGGAAATCAAGATAAGTGATCACTGTATCTTCTGCAGCATCAAGGTTCGTTACCGGTGTTTTTAGTTTTACACAATAGATACCGTATGTTACCCCGTCTTTCTCACAATCATCTGCATACACGGTGGATCCGTCTTCCACATCATACACATCAACGCGGCCGGGGGCGCAAAATACTTCAGCCGTGCAGCCGGTATTACTGATCTGCACCCTGGTGGTGGATGGCTGTGACCAAACAGGTAATGCAATGAGGCAGAGAAAAAGCAGCGGCAGTGATCGCATACAACTAATCAGTTTAAAAGTTTCCGGGGAAACAGGTACGTTCAGTGCCGTAAAGATAAAATCTAATGTTGATTCGTTGCATATACACTTAAATACAAACCAAATCAGCGGATTCGTTTATTTTGTAGCCTGAATTGACTGCTATGCCTGAAACATTTCATTACGGAACAGACACCCTGACCACTACAAAAGCCATTGCGTTGGCCAATGGTACCCTGAAAGGCATACTGAATGAAGATGCTATTGCACGGGTAAATACCAGCAGGCAATCTGTGCAGGAGATAGTTGACCGCAACAAGACCGTGTACGGAGTCAATACCGGTTTCGGTATACTGGCCAATACGCCGATCTCCAAAGAAGATACCGCCACTCTTCAATACAAAATATTGCAAAGCCATAGTGTAGGAGTGGGCGACCCGATCCCCGCGGAAGTGGCTAAGCTGATGCTCATTACCAAAGTACAATCATTGGCGCAGGGGTATAGCGGGGTGCAGTTGTCCACCCTGGAACGAATTATCTGGCACATTGATAATAATATTATTCCCATAGTGCCGGAGAAAGGCAGCGTAGGCGCCAGCGGCGACCTGGCGCCATTAGCACATTTATTCCTCCCGCTGATAGGCTTGGGAGAATGTTATTATAAGGGAGAAAGAAAAGACACCAGTGCCATATTTCAGCAAACAGGCACAGGTCCCATTACGCTTGGTCCCAAAGAAGGGCTCGCATTGATCAATGGCACACAGTTCATTTTATCTTTTGCCGTAAAAGCCGTGCAGCGGATGCACAACTGCCTGGAAGCAGCCGACATTATCGGAGCCATGAGCCTCGAGGCGCTGACAGGAACCAAGGCCCCTTTTGACGAACGCCTGCATGAACTCCGTCCCTACAAAGGCAATAAACTGGTGGCGCAGCGGCTGCGCCTCCTGCTGAACAATTCCGACATCATGCAAAGCCATATGGATTGTGGCCGTGTGCAGGACCCATACTCTCTCCGCTGTATGCCACAGGTGCACGGCGCTTCCCGCAACGCCTGGCTGCATCTAAAAGAACTGACAGAGACCGAATTGAACGCCGTTACTGATAATCCCATCATCCTCGGACCTGATGATACCATCAGCGGGGGTAATTTTCACGGACAACCACTGGCACTACCTTTAGACTATTGCTGCTTTGCTGCCGCCGAAATAGGTAATATCAGCGACCGCCGTTGTTATTTATTACTGGAAGGAAAATGGGGCCTGCCCATGCTATTGATGAAAGATGTGGGACTTAACAGTGGCTTTATGATCCCTCAATACACCACGGCCGCATTGGTTACAGAAAATAAAACACTTTGCTTTCCGGCCAGTGCAGACAGCATCCCCACCTCATTAGGGCAGGAAGACCATGTAAGCATGGGCAGCATCAGTGGCCGTAAGCTGAACCGTGTGCTGGATAATCTCGAGTATATTCTGGCTATTGAATTACTCTCCGCCTGCCAGGCTATAGAATTTCGCCGCCCGCTTAAGAGCAGCGAACTGTTAGAATTTGCCCATGATTATGTTCGTGAATTTGTTGGCTTTGCCAGTGAAGACCGCATCTTTGCGAACGATATTAATAAAGTGTACGGGCTTATCAAAGATTTTTCTTTTGTAAATAAAATAAATGAATTTGCCGCTTCGCGGAATATTTTATTGAATGCTTCCTATCCTTCATTCAATTGAATTAACAACATCCAGCCATGAAAGTGCTTTCCTTATTTGTTTTATTGTTCTTGTTCCTTATGCCCCGGCAGCTGGCTGCTCAGTTGTACAAAGAGAAAACCATTTTTGAATTATTGAAAGTTAAGGACCTGCGTAATCCGCTGAATAAGCCTTCCAGATCAGAAAAGCAGGAAGAAATTCTGGCAGTGGATGAAAAGGTGATGGTAGACGAAGCCTGGTCAGGTGTAGGCCATGCCGAAGCTGGTCCTGCACTCAGGAAACTGGCTGACTGGCTGAAGATACATCCGGCCGGCAAGAAAGCACAGGAACCCGAATTGCGGATGGACATGATCCACAAGGGTCCGTTTTACGATAGCCGCCTTGAATACCTAAACGGAGGTTTCAGAGTGGTGTCTGCTGATGGACAAACGCAGGAACTGGGAACGTTTTTTTATATACCTGTGGTAAGAAATGGAACAGGATTTAATGCTTCAGACAAAGGAGAAAAATCCCGTTATTACAATGCAGCAGGCCAACTCATTTTTGACCGAAAGTTCGGGTATGCAGAGGCTGATAGGGATAATTGTTACCGCTTTTACGAAGGAAAAAAATGCGGTATAGCTGACAGTAACGGCAAAATTTTACTACCGGCTGAATATGATGAAGCATATTCATTTGCTTTCAACAAACAGACCTGGTTTTCGGTAGAGAAAGATGGGAAACGATTTTATCTTGAGCCGGGAAGTGCAAAACCGGTAATGGAAAATAAAAATGGCCGTGCTGCCTATTTACCCGAAATAACAGCTAACCGGTACTGGGTTACCAACGGAGGAGTGTATGATATGCTTAAGCGGGAAGAAATATTTGCCTCCATCAACAAGGAAATACACCTGCTTAGTGACAGATGGCCCTTGTTTTACATAGAACGAAAAGGAAAAGGGGAAGACGGAAAAGAAGAGGTTTATTTTGATGCGGCCGGAAAACTGCTGCTACAGCAACCGTTATCCGGGCACAATGGACTGAGTGATACCACTTCGATAATGCGGATCTTTCAAAAAGATACACTGGTTGATGGTGAAAAGTATTCACTGTTCAAGCTGGGTATTATCCATGATAAAGGACAATGGTTGCGCAAACCGGTCTATGATTACCTTGAACAACTGGGCCGTACCCAAACATTGGTATATATGACCAGCAGGAGTTTACGCAAGCCGGGATTGATGGATGCTTCCGGTAAAATACTGATACCTGAGGGTCGTTTCTTTCATATTGATGAAGGCGCCCGTAATGGTCAGTATGTATGTATTGATGATTCCGTTTCTTTAATATGGGATAGAAAGACCGGACTTTTTACCAGGCTGCCAAAAATGTATTTCATTTTCAGGTGTTTTGGGGATTTGGAAAAAATGGGATTTGCTGAAGGGATTACCACAGACAACGAGCACTTTCTGCTTGATACAAACTATAATTTACTTGACACTACTGCCTGGGCAGATATAAGCTATCCTCCTTATGGCAGCGGCTTACGGGCTACTTTATCACCTTTTGTAAATGGCAAACATGACCATTATGCCGAAGAGGTATTCCTCACGGCTGACCTGAAAAAACTTGGGTTTACCTGGAATGGTAAAGAATATAAAACCTTTGAAGATGTGGATTCACTTGCACCAGGATCTTTTTTCTTCCGGTGCAAAGACAAAAAAAATATAGTGCAGGTAAAACCGGGTCAGTACTTCAGTACCACCTGCGAAATGATTCAATACGATCCTTTCTTTAACTGGTATATCGGCCGCATGCAGAATAATACCTGGGGATTGCTTGATGAAAGTGGAACCGAAATTCTGCCCTTTATCTTCAACCAGATCGATCGGTATTCCTATTGGTTTCAAACAGCACAATTCACCTCCGGCAGCCAGCGGATGCAACTGGAGGCATCCGGCAACTTACTGTTTGATGGAAAATATACCAACGTGGAGCCGGTGACGGCAGGATTCTTTATCGTGGAAAATGATGCAAAGAAGGGCCTTGTTACCCGATCAGGTAAGGAAATACTGCCTGTAAAGTATTCATACGCAGGCATAGGGCTGGGCCAGGTATGGTATGGCGAGTCTGAAGCTACAGCCCGGTCCATGCCCGTCGGTTCACTGCAGGGAAAGGAATAATTAAATTCTTATCGCCGCTTCCAGCGCCAGTTCCATCATTGGCAGCAGTGCCGTCTCCCGCTGATCGGCAGAAATCTTTTCATGCGTCGGGATCACATCCGATACGGTAAGCAGGGTAGCGGCTGTTTTACCCAAATGTTTGGCGTTCGCAAACAAAGCAAACGCTTCCATCTCCACCGCCAGGCAGTTGTTCGCAGTGGCCACGGCCGGTGTGTTCGGGTCTTTGCGGTAAAAAATATCACTGGAATGAATATTACATTGCCGCAACTGCATCGATAAGCCAGCAGCTGTTTCATTGATCACCTCATACGCTTTTCCCTGGTGCGGGATCAGATCGCCTTCAATACCCCAGGCGTATTTTGCAAAAGTGGATTCACTCGCCGCCATATCAGTATTGATAAGATCAAACACTTTCAACTCACTGGTATAAGCCCCGCAGGTACCAATACGGATGATGGTATCCGCTTCATACTCCGTAAACAATTCATACGAGTAAATGCCAATAGAAGGACAGCCCATACCACTGGCGCCTACCGTGATCACCTTGCCTTTGTACGTACCGGTAAAATAAAAAGCATTGCGGGTGCTGCTCACGAGTTCAGCATCTTGCAGATACTTTTCAGCAATATACCTGGCCCGCAAGGGATCTCCTGCCAGTAAAACGGTCTTGGCTATTTCACCAGGGCGGGCACTTATATGTATACTCATAGTATAAAACTTAAAGCGTTGAAGGTATTATATTTTCCCCGGGAATAACGACTTTTGCCGGGATTATGCTAAATGCGGAGTAGGGTATTTTGAATGATCATTTAATACAACTTTCATTCAGCATTCAACAATCAACATAGTAAAGTATGAGCACACTTACAAAGCAATACGACCCCGTAAAATATAAAACACCTACCGGCAGCACCCTTACCTGCAAAGGATGGATACAGGAAGCCGCCCTGCGTATGCTGCTGAACAACCTGGACCCCGAAGTGGCCGAACGGCCCGACGACCTGATCGTGTACGGCGGAAGAGGAAAAGCGGCCCGCAACTTTGAAGCCCTTGATAATATCATCGCTTCCCTGAAAGTGCTGGAGAATGATGAGTCTCTGCTGATACAATCCGGCAAACCCGTAGGGATCTTAAAAACACATAAAGATGCACCCAGGGTGTTGATAAGTAACTCCCAACTGGTTCCCAACTGGGCCAACTGGAAACACTTTGAAGAACTGGAAAAGAAAGGCCTGATGATGTATGGCCAGATGACAGCCGGAAGCTGGATCTATATCGGCTCACAGGGTATTGTGCAGGGCACTTACGAAACCTATGCAGCAGCAGCGGATAAACATTTCAACGGCACATTAAAAGGGACTCTCAACGTAACGGCCGGTCTCGGTGGCATGGGTGGTGCACAGCCTTTGGCCATTACGATGAATGAAGGTGTGGCCCTGATAGCCGAAGTAGAAGAATGGCGTATTGACAAACGCATTGAAACAAGATACCTTGATGAAAAATATACCGATGTTGATGAAGCAATAGATAAAGCACTTGAATACAAAACAGCAGGCACAGCGAAAAGCATCGGCGTTTTATGCAATGCTGTACAGTTGCTGCAACGACTGATAGAAAGAAATATCATTCCCGATACATTGACCGACCAGACATCTGCCCACGACCCGCTCATTGGTTATATCCCACATACACTTTCCAACGAACAGGCCAACATACTGAGAGAGCAAAACCCGGAGGAATACCTGCACCGGGCTTATGAAAGTATGTACCTGCATGTGCAACTGATGCTGCAACTGATGGATAAAGGCGCCATTACTTTTGATTATGGAAACAATATAAGAGCAAGGGCAAAAGAATTTGAAGAACGTGTGATACAGGTGGGTGCCAAACTGGAAGACTGCCGCCTGACGGCACATGCCCCGTTTGCATTTCCCGGTTTTGTACCGGCGTATATCCGTCCGCTGTTTTGCGAAGGTAAAGGCCCGTTCCGCTGGGCAGCGCTCAGCGGTGATCCGGCTGATATCGCCGTTACCGACGAACTCATCATGAATATGTTTCCTGAAAACAAAGGCATGATCCGCTGGATGAAGATGGCCAAAGAAAAGATCGCCTTCCAGGGATTACCGGCCCGCATCTGCTGGCTGGGACAGGGAGAAAGGGAAAAAACAGGACTCGCCTTTAATGAATTAGTACAAACAGGAAAAGTAAAAGCCCCGATCGTTATCGGCCGCGACCATCTCGATACCGGCTCCGTAGCATCGCCCAACCGGGAAACAGAAGCCATGCTCGATGGCAGCGATGCCGTGGCCGACTGGCCCATATTAAATGCACTCGTAAATACAGCAGGTGGCGCTTCCTGGGTATCCTTACATCATGGCGGTGGGGTAGGTATGGGCTATTCCATACATGCGGGCATGGTCATCGTGGCCGATGGCACTGATGATGCAGCCGCAAGACTAAAAAGAGTATTGCGCAATGACCCCGGCATGGGAGTC
>CALSAT010000198.1:0-7236 GCA_943372905.1 Bacteroides fragilis
GTCTTCCCTTTCTTATAATTGGGATGCATCTGTTTCGCTGAATACAACTAACGGGCCGGTGGTGATCGCAAAACCTGCGGCCACATCTACTTATGCCGTTACAGGTACAGATGCAAATAGCTGTAAGAACCGTAGCGAAGCAACAGTAACTGTAAACCCTCTGCCGGAGCCTTCATTAGGGCCTGATAAAGGCATTTGCATAGGCTCCACCGCCATTCTATCACCAGGCAATTTTTCCAGCTATAGCTGGCATGATGGGTCCGGCCAATCAACTTTTTCAGCGGATGGTATAGGTACCTACTGGGTAAAAGTGGAAGATGGTTTTGGCTGCAAAGCTTCCGATACAGTCAATATCGTCACCATATTTTCATTGCCGAAAGACTTCCTGCCGGGAGATATGTCTTTCTGCCGTGGCAATGAGATCGCTGTAAAAGTATCTGGCTATAATCAATATCTGTGGAGCGATGGCAGTACCAACGCCAAGATCATTATCAATAAGTTTGGTCAGTATAAACTGACTGTAACAGATAACAATGGCTGTTCCGGTACCGACAGCATTACCCTGTTTGATGCTAAATGTATTCCGTTTATTGTACCAAGTGCTTTTACACCAAATGGGGATGGCCTGAATGATGTTTTCCGACCATTGATCACTCAATTAGTAAAAGGATATAAAATGACCATCTGGAACCGCTGGGGTGGTACGGTATACGAAACGGTCAACTTGCAAAAAGGGTGGGATGGCAATTTCGGTGGTATAAAACAGGGTTCCGGTGTGTATGTTTATCTCATCCAGTTTACAGATGCAGACGGTGCGCCAGTTCAGCTTAATGGCACGGTAACACTGATCCGCTAAAAGATATTTTCTATTAAACAAAAAACTCTCCCGACCGGGAGAGTTTTTTGTTACACGTTACTTCTATCCGTAACTATAATTCCTTCACCACATTCGCTATCACATGCGGCTTGCCTAATGTGTAATAATGAAGAACAGGAACTCCTTTTTTCTTCAGGTCTTTAGATTGTTCTAACAGCCACTCTTGCCCGATCTTTTCCACTTCTTCATCCGTTTTGCACTTCAGTACTTCATTAGAAAGATCTGCCGGGAGATCAATATGGAATGTCTTGGGTAAAATGGTCAATTGTTTTTTGTTGTAGATCGGTTTCAATCCCGGAATGATGGGGACATTGATACCGATACCCCGGCAGGCATCCACAAAAGCAAAGAACTTTGCATTGTCAAAAAACATCTGCGTGATGATATAGTCAGCCCCTGCTTCCACTTTCGCTTTCAGGTATTGCAGGTCTGTATCCATATTGGGCGCTTCGAAATGTTTTTCCGGGTAGCCAGCCACACCAATGCAGAATTCTGTTTTGTGAGTTCCTTTCAGGTCATCTTCCAGGTAGATACCTGCGTTCAGGTTGGCTACTTGCTTCAGCAGGTCGCTGGCAAATTTATGTCCGCCCGGCTCCGGTTCAAACGCCGTTTCATTCTTAGCAGCATCACCCCGCAACACCAGCACATTATCAATACCAAGATAGCGGAGGTTGATCAGGGCATCTTCAGTTTCATTTATACTAAACCCTCCACAGATCAAATGCGGTACTGTATCTACATTATACTTATTCATAATGGCCGCACAGATACTTTCTGTACCCGGCCTTTTTCTTACCACTACTTTCTCGAAAGTGCCATCCGCCCGTTTCTTAAAAACATGCTCACTTCGGTGATAGGTTACATTTATAAAAGAAGGCTTGAACTCCATCAACGGGTCCAGGTGTTTGTACAAAGCTTCGATACCTTTTCCCTTTAAGGGGGGTAATACCTCAAAGGAGATGAGGGTGCCTTTTGCCTGTGCAATATGATCAGTTACTTTCATCTGAGTATTTTAGTTATTGAAATTTCGCCAGACAATATTCGCCGAAATCCTTCCTCTTTTGCAGAAATCTTCTTTCCCCGGCTCATTTCATTGGGTTGCAAAACTAATACACAAAGTGGTATCAGTAATGAAATCATAAAAATCATTTGAATCGGAAGAATCAGTGGGGCAAGCCGTATTTTTGCCCGATATGTCAATTACGATCCAAACTAAAGACCTGGTAAAGAAATACGGTAGCAGAACCGTGGTGAACCATGTTTCTTTTAATGTAAGCCAGGGTGAAATTGTAGGCCTTCTTGGTCCCAATGGGGCTGGCAAAACCACCTCTTTTTACCAGGTGGTGGGCCTGGTAAAACCGGATGAAGGCAAGGTGTTTTTAAACGACCAGGATATTACCAGCCTTCCAATGTACAAAAGGGCACAGATGGGCATTGGTTATCTGCCGCAGGAAGCTTCTGTTTTCAGAAAACTGAGTGTGGAAGATAATATTTCAGCCATCCTGGAAATGACAAAGCTGACCAAAAAGCAGCAGCGGGATAAACTGGAATCCTTACTCAATGAATTTCGCCTGCAGCATGTACGCAAAAGCAATGGTGATGTACTGAGCGGTGGTGAAAGACGACGGACCGAAATAGCCCGGGCCTTATCTGTAGATCCCAAATTCATCTTACTCGACGAACCTTTCGCCGGTATCGACCCGATAGCCGTGGAAGATATACAGGCCATTGTAGCAAAACTGAAATACAAGAATATTGGCATCCTGATCACTGATCACAACGTAACAGAGACCCTTTCCATCTGCGACCGGGCTTATTTGCTCATCGAAGGAAAGATCTACAAACACGGTACCGCTGAGGAGCTGGCCAGCGATGATGAAGTAAAGCGACTGTACCTCGGCAGAAATTTTGAATTGAAAAGAAAAGACTGGCTGCATGAAGAAGCAAAGGAATTTGCAGACAGTACATCAAATGAACAAGACCTCTCTAAGTAATGCTATGGCTTTCAAAGTAATCGCTTTCGACGCCGATGATACTCTTTGGGTAAATGAACCTTATTTCCGCGAAGCGGAAGATAAATTCTGTGCATTGCTACAGGATTATGTTCCTATGCATACCGCCGCACAGGAACTCTTCAAAACAGAGCTTCAAAACATTCCACTATATGGCTATGGAGTAAAAGGTTTTATGCTCAGCATGGTGGAAACAGCCCTGCGGGTATCCGGCAACACGATACCACTGGGCGTTATTGAAAAAGCGATCGGCTACGGTAAAGACCTGCTGGCAAAACCAGTAGAACTGCTGGAAGGAATAGAAGAATCTCTTCATTTGCTTAAAAAAAATAATTACCGCCTGGTAGTGGCTACCAAAGGCGATCTGCTGGACCAGGAAAGAAAATTAAAAAAATCAGGCCTCGAGCATTATTTCCATCATATTGAAATAATGAGTGATAAACAGCAGGCCGATTATGAGGAACTCATCCGCCACCTGGATATTGAACCGGCTGAATTCCTAATGATCGGCAACTCACTTAAATCTGATGTAATGCCAGTACTAGCAATTGGTGGCCATGCGGTACACATACCTTATCATACTACCTGGGTTCACGAAATGGTGGAACATACGATCGAACACGTCAACTTCCGTGAAGCAAAATCTGTAAAAGAATTACTACCTTCTTTAATTTCCTGATTTTTTACGGTTAATTTGCTGTTCTTTTCCGTTTTCAAATTATGGAGCACCGGCAACTACCCAAAATTGAATTACACCTGCATCTGGATTGCAGCCTGAGCTACAAAGTAGTACAGCAGATCAACCCTGCCATAACCTACGAAGAATACCAGCAATCATTTATTGCCCCGGCTAAATGCACTGACCTGGCAGACTATATCTCCCGGGCAGTAAAAGGGTTTGAACTGATGCAAACCAAAGAGCATTTGAGGCTGGTAACACTTGATCTTTTTGAGCAATTAAAAACAGATAATGTCATTTATGCCGAAATCCGTTTTGCTCCTTTGCTTCACATTGCCCAGGGGCTGACAGCAATCGAAGTAGTGGAAACCGTAAACGATGCTGTGGAAGAAGGGATAATCGCTACCGGGGTACAAGCCAATATCATTGTTTGTACCCTCCGACATCATTCAGGGGTACAAAGCATGGAAACTGTGTTGCTGGCAGAGCAATTCAAAGGCACTCATGTTACCGGTTTTGATATCGCCGGTGATGAAGCAGGCTTTCCAATTGCGAACCATGTTAAAGCTTTTGAGTATGCCCATGCTCATGGCATTCATTGCACTGCCCATGCAGGTGAGGCCAGAGGCCCTGCAAGTGTATGGGAAACGCTCAGCCACTTTCACCCTTCCCGTATCGGACATGGCGTAAGAAGTGCTGAAGACCCGGCTTTGCTGGATTTTCTAAAAAAAGAAAATATACACCTTGAAGTTTGTCCTACCAGCAATATACAGGTAAATGTATTTGATGTAATAGAGAACCACCCGGTAGATAAAATTTACCAGGCTGGTGTTTCTATGAGTATTAATACAGACTGCCGTACCATCTCCAATGTAACTTTAAACAGCGAGTATGCTGTGATGGCCAGCATCTTTAAATGGACCAAAAATGAGTTTTTGCGCTGCAACCTGGAAGCTATCCGTCATTCCTTTGCCGCAGATCCGGTAAAGGAGGAATTAAGGAAAATAATAATGGCTGCCTACTTAGTAAATTGATACAAACCAGCTCCCCACTGTTTTTTTTATTTTTAAGATGCTATTGCTTCAAATTCCCTATTTTGTCGGCAGCAAATGAAACTACTCTCTCCTGCCATATCATCACTTGCCCGCATGCGCCTTTGGCGCATTGATGCATGGAAGAAAAACCCGGCAGATGCTCAGCGGGAAGTATTGCAGGACCTTGTAACATCAGCCCAATACACAGAATTTGGCAGAAAATATAATTTCTCCAATCTTTTTAATGTAAAAGAATTCAAAGCCGCCATACCTATTCATGAATATGATGATCTGAAGCTCTTCATCGAACGCATCATGAATGGAGAACAAAATATTTTGTGGAATACTCCCATTTACTGGTTTGCCAAAAGCAGCGGCACCACGAGTGAAAAAAGCAAGTTCATCCCGATTAGTGATGAAAGCCTGGAGGACAGCCATTTTAAAGCTTCCAAAGATGTGCTGTCCATGTATTACCAGTTTAAACCTGATTCAGAGCTGCTCACCGGCAAAGGATTACTCATCGGCGGCAGTCACAGCATCAATCCAATGAATGCTGAAGCACAGTATGGCGATCTTAGTGCCGTGTTGTTTCAAAACTCTCCTTTCTGGGCACACTGGCTGCGCACTCCAGATCTCAGCATTGCCCTGATGGATGAATGGGAAAGCAAGATTGAAAAAATTGCGGAAGCCACTATCAAAGAAAATGTAACCTCCGTTTCAGGGGTACCTACCTGGACGCTGGTTCTATTTAAGCGAATACTCGAGATCACCGGTAAGAAAACAATGATTGAAGTTTGGCCATCCCTGGAGTTGTATATGCACGGAGGCGTTTCTTTCACTCCTTATAAAGAACAATTTCAGCGACTGATAGGCCGTGATATCAATTACCTGGAAATGTATAATGCCAGTGAAGGGTTCTTTGCTGCCCAGGAAAAACCAGGAGATGATGGGATGCTGCTCTTTACTAATCATGGTATTTTTTACGAGTTTATGCCCGTGAGCGAATATGGCAAAAAAGAACCGCTGACCATAGGTCTGACTGATGTGGAAATGGGAAAAAACTATGCCCCGATCATTAGTACCAATGGTGGACTGTGGAGATACCTCGTTGGAGATACCATACAGTTCACTTCGCTGAAACCCTTCCGGATAAAAGTATCTGGCAGGCTGAAACATTATATGAATGCCTTTGGTGAAGAGGTGATTGTTGATAATACCGATAGAGCCATTGCCGTAGCCTGCGAAAAAACAGGGGCAGTTGTAAATGATTATACGGCAGCACCAGTTTATTTTTCCGACAGCGCCAATGGTGCCCATGAATGGCTTATAGAATTTGATAAAGAACCACTCAGCTTGGAAGCCTTCACCAATGAGCTGGATGCGGCCCTAAAAAATATCAACAGTGATTACGAAGCCAAACGTCACAAGAGCATCGCCCTCAGCTTACCTGTTATTCATAGTGTAAAAAAGGGTGTTTTTAATGAGTGGCTGCGCAGCAAAGGCAAACTGGGTGGCCAGCACAAAGTACCGCGGCTGAGCAATGAAAGAAAATTTGTGGAAGAGATATTACACTATCATCATTAATGTTTTCGCTGTATGTTTCCAGCTTCATTGCTACTATCCGCTGCTGTTGCTGCCTGCTCCGTTCGAATGTCGGGGTCGCACAGTTCATCATTATTTTCGCAGTCCAACAAAAGAACTGTTCTTGCTATTCTCTGCTTTCTTTGCATCTCCAGCGGAGTTTTTTCGCAAAACCCCATAAGACTTGTTGACCAATCAATAATACTGAAGAATAAAATTCCTTTCAAACTCAAAGTTCCCGTTGGCTATACAATTAATGTAGCAGTGGAAGGGCTCAGCAGGCCCCGCTTTTTTGCCAAAAGCCCTGATGGCAGGCTATTCGTAACTGATATGCATGACCGGTCGGATAACCAAAGAGGTAAAATACTTATTCTGGAAAATTGGAACAACACTACTAAACAGTTTGAAAAAGTAACCCCCTTCATGGAGGAATTACGCAATCCAAATCAGGTAGCCTTCTACCAATTGAAAGGACAGTGGCACATCTATATCGCCGAGACACATCAGTTGAGTTATTATGTATATAACAATGGCGACAACAAACCTACCGGTACACCCAAAGTAATCGCCACCTTTCCTGACTATGGACTTAGTTACAAATATGGCGGCTGGCACCTTACCCGCAGCATTGCATTTCATAATGATAAAGTGTATGTAAGTGTGGGCAGTAGTTGCGATGCGTGTATTGAAAAAGAAGAGATAAGAGCTGCCATCTCAGAAATGAACCCTGTTGACGGCAGCAACAAAAAGATCATAGCAAGGGGCGTTCGCAATGCCGTTGGAATGAAATGGGTGAACAATGAACTATGGGCCACCAATATGGGGCGAGACAATCGGGGCCCCGATAAGCCGGAAGAACAGCTCATGAAGATTATTCCGGGTGCATTTTATGGCTGGCCTTATTATTTCCAGTATAAAAAGCAAGTCATTGCCGATCCTGATTTTAAAGACTCAGTCCATCCCAAATGGGTAAAACGGCCGCCCATCAGCAAGTGGACCATCAAAGCCCATTCTGCACCGCTTGGGTTTACTTATTTCACCAATTTTAAAGAC
>CALSAT010000199.1:0-7235 GCA_943372905.1 Bacteroides fragilis
CTGAAGTCCACGGTATTCAATCCATCCAGCAGGCGGTCGGCATATTCGGTAATGCGCAGGTACCATTGGCGCAGTTTCTTTTTTACCACCGGGTGGCCGCCCCGCTCACTTACCCCATTCACCACTTCATCATTGGCCAATACGGTGCCCAATGCTTCGCACCAGTTCACTTCGCCATAGCCACAAAAGGCCAGGCGGCAGTCCATGAGGATGTCGGCCTGCTGTTTTTCATCAAAGGCTTTCCATTCTTCTGCGGTAAACAAGTTGACAGTTGGCAGTTGACAGTTGACCGAGCCCTCTCTTTCAAAAGTCTCTATTAACCCGCTTATGGGTTTTGCCTTGTTCTCTTTTCTGTCGAAGTAGCTGTTGAACAGTTGGAGGAAGATCCATTGTGTCCATTTATAGTATTGCGGATCGCTGGTTTGCACTTCCCGCTCCCAGTCGTAGCAGAAGCCGATATTATCTAATTGTGCTTTAAAGGTCTCTATGTTCTTTTTGGTGGTGACGGCGGGGTGCTGGCCGGTGTCCAGGGCGTATTGTTCAGCGGGCAGGCCAAAACTGTCGAAGCCCATCGGGTGCAGCACATTAAAGCCTTTCAGTTTTTTATAGCGGCTGTAAATGTCGGAGGCGATATAGCCCAGGGGATGGCCGACATGCAATCCGGCACCGCTTGGGTAAGGAAACATATCCAGTACATAGCACTTGGGTTTGGAGAAGTCATTTTCTACTTTGTAGGCTTTTGATTCTTTCCATTGTGCCTGCCATTTCTTTTCAATATCCCTGAAATTGTATTCCATATCCGCTTTTAATGTTTACAGGTCATCGCCTGGTTCTTTAGGTATTGTTCTTTGCCAACCGGCACACACTTCATCGCTCTGTCTGTTACTCAGCATGGTTATTGGGTGAACAGCGTTACTACAGTTGAAGGGAGCGTCGCAAGGGACGATCATCTGTGTTACCACAGCCGGTCAACCACTATTTCTTTAACAAATCTTATACTTCATGTGGCAATATGAGCCAGCAGCCATCGTTTAAATGGTCGGCAAAAATACTGATTGTACTGCTTTATCTGCTATTTTTGCCCGCCATCCAACGCATTATCTGCGGTAAACCACCGGTTAAATTAATTTTGCGAAGGATAACTTCAATCCATTCACCTGAAAAGTAAATTGCATGGCTCAATCCGGTAAAGCATCGATCAAACGTGGGAAACCTTCCTATTTCATGTCCATTCTCGGCGTTACGCTGGTTCTTTTTCTGCTCGGCATCATCGGCTGGCTGGTGATCAATGCCAACAAACTCGGCGATCATTTTAAAGAAAGCGTGGAAGTGAATGTGTATCTCCGCGGCGACCTGAATCCAAAAGACAGTACGGCTCTGGTACAATATATTGCGGCCCGCCCCTATGTAAGGAGCTATGTATATACCACTAAAGAGATGGCGAAGAAGAAATACATCTCTGATGGTAATGAAAGCTGGGATAATATCCTTTCTGAAAACCCGCTGGACAACAGCGTGGATTTTAAAATAAAGAAGGACTACCTGAATGCGGATACGCTGAACAGCATTAAAGCCGACCTGCTGAAAAATGTTTATGTGAAAGAGGTACACTACCCGGCGGCCCTGGTGGGAAAAATGAATAAGAACATCCGGGTGATCAGTATTGTGCTGCTTTGCATTGCACTGATCATTGCCTTTGTGGTTATTTTCCTTATTGATAATACGATCCGGCTGGCCATGTTCAGCAACCGGTTCCTGATAAAGACGATGCAGATGGTGGGGGCCACCCGCTGGTTCATTGCCAAACCGCTGAATATCCGGGCCATCATCAATGGGGCCATCAGTGGCCTGATAGCCGTAGTGGCGGTATTTCTGCTGGTGCAACTGGCGGAGAGCTATGTACCGGAGATGAAAGCCATCCATGATACTACTGGCATGGTGCTGCTGTTCCTGGGGCTTATTCTCCTCGGCATCGTCATCACCGTTTTCAGTACCCACCGCAGTGTGATCAAGTACCTGAGAATGAGGCTGGATGACTTGTATTAGATGATAGATATCAGGTAAAAGATAATGGTTTGGATCCTCGGTTGCCCATTCCCTTTTCACTATTATCTGTTATCTATTAACTGATTTGAGCTATATTGCATCCTCTAAATTTTTACTAATGAGTAAAGAGAAAGCGACCCCTTCTATTTTTAATAAAGAGAACTATATGTGGATGCTGGCCGGTGTGGTGCTGATAGCGCTGGGCATGTTCCTGATGTCGGGCGGTAAAAGCAATACGGACCCTACAGTGTTTGATGCCAAAGCGGTGTACAGCCCGATGCGTATTACCGTAGCGCCAATCCTCATCCTGGCGGGATTGGTATTGGAGATCTTCGCTATTTTCAAGAAACCTAAAGAAACCGCTGCCTGAGTCGGCAGAAAATGATATTGAAAAGGCAATCTGTGGCAAACGGGTTGCCTTTTTTATATATGTTGCACCTTTAATTATCACTTATGAGTATCCTTGATGCCATCATCATTGCCATTGTAGAAGGGCTGACTGAATTCTTACCTATTTCTTCCACCGGGCACATGATCATTACTGAGAAGTTGCTGAATGTACCGGATGATGATTTCACTAAACTATTTACGGTGGGTATCCAGTTGGGCGCCATCCTGTCGGTAATAGTGCTCTACTGGAAAAAATTCATATCGCCCTTTACAGCCGGTAAAAGCGGGATACAATTTTATCTCAAGCTGCTGGTGGCGGTGCTGCCTGCCCTGGGATTGGGTTTTATTTTTTCAGATAAGATAGATGAGTTGCTGGAGAGTTCCCTGGTAGTAGCCATCACGATGATAGCCGGAGGAGTGGTATTACTATTTATTGATAATGTATTCAATAAACCTGAGATCACTGAAGAACCGCAGATCAGTTTTCCCAAAGCTTTTCTTATTGGATTATGGCAATGTGTGGCGATGATACCCGGTGTAAGCCGCAGCGCAGCCAGCATCATTGGCGGTATGCAGCAAAAGCTTACCCGCAACCTGGCGGCAGAGTTCTCTTTCTTCCTGGCAGTGCCCACTATGGCAGCAGCTACCGGGTACAAATTGCTGAAAGGATATAAAACCATAACCCCGGAAAACATTAAGCTGTTTGCTATTGGTAATGTGGTGGCTTTTGTGGTAGCTATGCTGGCCATTAAATTCTTTATCGGCTTCCTGCAAAAGCGGGGCTTTAAACTGTTCGGCTATTACCGTATCATCGGCGGTATTGTGTTGCTGGTATTGATCGCTGCCGGGGTGATAAGCCGGTAAAAAACTTATCCCTATTTTTACTGAAAGCATACTTATGCAAACCGCTTCTAAAAAAGTAGTGAACGGCTGGGCGATGTACGACTGGGCCAACTCCGTTTATAACTTAGTAATCACTTCCACCGTCTTCCCTGCTTATTTTGAAGCCATCACCGGCGATGATAATGAAAACACGAAACAGGACATGGTCACCTTCCTGGGCCGGGAATTTGTAAACACCTCTCTATATAATTATACCCTGGCCTTCAGCTTCCTGCTGGTGGCTGCGATGCTGCCGCTCCTCTCTTCCATAGCCGACTACAGAGGAAATAAAAAGAGTTTCCTCCGGTTCTTTATGACGATGGGCAGTATTGCCTGCAGTTCGATGTTCTTTTTTGATAACACGAATTTAGGCCTGGGCATCGTCTGTATGATCTTTGCCTGTGTGGGCAGCTGGGCCGGACTTGTGTTTTACAATTCCTACCTTCCTGAGATTGCGGCCCCGGAAGACCGTGACCGTATCAGCGCCAAAGGATTTGCATTTGGATATATCGGCAGTGTCATCTTACAAGTGGTGAGCCTGGCCCTGATATTGAAGAAAGACCTTTGGGGGATCAGTGGTGGGTTTGCTTCTCAGCTATCTTTTTTACTGGTAGGTATCTGGTGGTTTGCGTTTGGCAATTTTTCACTGAACCGGTTACCCAGGTCCGTTCCGGCCGGAGAAGGAGCACAAAAGAATATTTTGAGCAGTGGGTATAAAGAGCTGCGCAAAGTGGCCGGCCAGTTGCTGCATATGCCGGTACTAAAAAGGTTCTTGTGGTCATTCTTTTTTATCAGCATGGGCGTGCAAACGGTAATGCTGGCCGCCACCCTGTATGGTAAAAGTGAGTTGCAAATTGAAACTGACAGCCTGATCATTGCCATCCTCATCATTCAATTGATCGCTATCCCCGGAGCTTTCGCTATTGCAGCACTCTCCAAACGAACGAGCAATCTTTTTGCCCTGATGATCTGCATTTTTGTATGGATAGGTATCTGTATCGGTGCTTATTTCATTCCTGCTAAAAATGCCATGGCATTTTATGCGCTGGCAGTGGTGGTCGGGTTTGTGATGGGGGGCATTCAATCGCTCAGCCGCTCCACGTATGCCAAGCTGATGCCGGAGACAAGAGACACCGCTTCGTTCTTCAGCTTTTACGATGTATCAGAGAAGATCGCTATTGTGATCGGTATGTTCAGTTTTGGGTTCATTACCGAACTTACCGGCTCGCAGCGCAACTCCGTTCTGGCATTGATGATATTTTTTATCGTGGCTTTAGTATTCTTATTCTTTACCCAATCTGCTCTTAAAAAAGTAAAGACAAAATGAAACTCTATTCGATAAACACCGGCTATTTTAAACTCGATGGCGGCGCCATGTTTGGCGTGGTGCCAAAAAGCATGTGGAACAAGATCAACCCGGCGGATGAAAATAATCTTTGTGCCTGGGCCCTTCGTTGCCTGCTGATAGAAGACGGCAACCGGCTGATACTGGTGGATAATGGCAATGGTGATAAGCAGGATGAAAAATTCTTCAGCCATTATTACCTGCATGGGGATGATACCCTGGATAAATCACTGGCCAAACATGGTTTTCACCGGGATGATATTACAGATGTATTTTTAACTCACCTTCACTTCGATCATTGTGGCGGTTCCATAATGCGTGACGGAGATAAACTGGTACCTGCATTTAAAAATGCCACTTTCTGGAGCAATAAAGAACATTGGGACTGGGCCGTATATCCTAATGAACGGGAGAAAGCTTCTTTCTTGAAAGAAAATATTTTGCCTATTGAAGAAAGCGGCCAATTAAAATTCGTGGAAGTGACGGGTGGCATTGATGGCAAATTGGGGCAAACCGATTTTACGGAAAATATTTCTGTCCGTTTTGTAAGTGGTCATACAGAAAGTATGATGCTGCCACAAATACGTTACAAAGATAAAACAGTGGTCTTTATGGCCGACCTGCTGCCCTCTGCCGGCCATATTCCAATTCCCTATGTAATGGCTTATGATATGTTCCCGCTTACCACACTGAATGAGAAAAAAGCTTTTTTAAAAGAAGCTGTTGCCGGAGATTATATTCTTTTCTTTGAACATGACCCGGTGCATGAATGCTGCAACCTGCAGCAAACTGAAAGAGGCATACGGCCGAAAGATTTTTTTACCCTTGACCAAATATAAAAGGCCCTTACAGTAAAGGGCCTCTGAAGAATGATTGACTGAATATTATCTTCTCTTGATCAATGAGGTCAGCGGGTGGCGCAGGTTAGCATGACTCATCATATCTATTTTTACTTTACCTACCACCAACGGACTTTCTACTCTTACCGGGATGTGATTGGCATCATCCGTTACCCATACCGTCATATTCTCCCCGCCTTCGAATATCTGGCCTTTCAGCAGGAGCGGTTTTATCTTTAATGCCCTGAACTTACCATACTTTGTTTTGATCTCTTCCTTACCCAAATAACGGATATACATATTGAACACCTCGTTGTCCAGGAACATAGAGAAAGGAATTTTATCATCCGGGCGGAGTTTGGAAAAATCTAGATTGCGGGCATAATACATGGAGCTTACCACATCCTGCACACAGGCGGGAACTTTAAATACGCCGTCGGTGGCAATAGCCGTATTAGCTGATTTATTGAAAGTAATATTCTGGTATTTTTTATAGCCACCTTCATTCACATTACGAACAAACTTCAGCGGCTGCATAGTGGCAGTATCAATATATGTTTCATACTTATCCCGCACCTTGTACACCCAGTCGTAAGAAGAATTTGTCTTTCCTTCTCCTGTAACATGGTAAACGGTCCTGTTATTCAGTGTTTCTATTTTACTGGTAAAGGTGGCGGTGCCCGCATCTACATATATCCCTGCTACTGCATAAAATACACTGAAAGACACTTCTTCATCTACTTTAAAAGCTACATTATTGATACCACAAAAATTCTGTGGAGGTGGGGCTTCTGTTACCTTAGCAGAGAAGCTAAATAACAACAGGGCCAGTGGTGCTGCCAGTCTAATTCTTTTCATCTTTCCGGTTATATATTTTTTTTATACTTAAAATCAATAAACTGCCTGCGATGGCCGGAATGATCAGGTTGATGAACCAGATACCGGCTGTGGTAAATATGATCCCGGTGGTATTAGCACTAAACAATCCAATTAATACCAGCGCCACTTTCCCCCGCAAACCCAATTCCGCAATAGCAAAGGTCGGGATCACCGCCATTACCAGGAACGAAACACTCACTGACCAAAAAGTCTGCCACCATGAAAGATCTACACCAAACAAACTAAACAACAGGTGATACTGTACAATAAATACCACAAATCTTAACAGCGATAATGACAACAGCTTCAGCAGTAAAGTTGCATGAAATTCCTCCAATGCCTTTACCAGGTACACAAAGCGGTTGCTTCCTGGTAAACGATCCACCAGCCTGATCAGCCATGATAATCGGAAATAAAATAGTGTTAAAACTACCAATACCGCCAGGGTGCCGTACATCACCACCTTCATCCAGATGCCCGAGATCACATTACCGGATTCAATATTGCTGCGCAGCATTATCAGACCAATGCCCCCCATTAATATAGTAATGATCAACTGGCTGATACTTCCTACGATGGTAAGAGAAATCGTCTTCAGCCGGTTGCCATCATCCATATATAATACCCTGCCGAGATACTCCCCTACCCTGTTGGGTGTGCTTACTGAAAAAGAAACTCCGGACAGTACCGCTTTCAGTGCTTTGGAGAAACCTACTTCCTGCACTGCCTTTACAGATAATCTCCATTTTACCGCCTCAATGGACCAGTTCACCACCATTAATATTACTACTGCCACCAGGTTCCATACCAGCGGGCCATTAAAAGAGTGGCGGATATGCAACCAGGCACTCTCC
>CALSAT010000200.1:0-7209 GCA_943372905.1 Bacteroides fragilis
ATTGCTGGGCGCCCTTACGCTGTATATCCTGAGCCGGGGCAGTTATTTTCAACTTATCTATAACCATAAATGGAAAAAGGGCCGGACGGCGTGGCTTTACCTGCTGGGCTATTTTGCCCTGGTTGCCCTGCTGCTCTACTTTACGTTCATCTTACTGGAGAAAAAAGTACACCCGTTTTTATCAGATCCGGGAGCGGCACTCAACCAGGCCAAACAGGCTATTCATGAAGTGCAGGAAAAGACTGGTTTTACTTTTGTATCAGAAGAAACACTGGCTAATTTTCAGCAAAAGATCACGGCGTTGCTGCCTTCTCTGCTGAATGATACTGCGAACCTGCTGTCGAACCTGATCATCATGCTTTTTGTGCTGTACTATATGCTGGTGCATTGTAAGGAGATGGAGTCTTATCTCGGCCGTATATTACCCCTGAAGCAACAAAATGTTGATCTGCTGGCTGCTGAAACGAAGAAGGTAGTAAGGGCCAGCGCCCTGGGCATCCCGCTTATTTCTATTATTCAGGGTGTAACGGCTACTGTGGGGTATATCATCTTTGGCCTGGACGAATTTGTGCTATGGGGTTTTCTTACCGGGGTGTTTGCATTTTTCCCTGTTGTGGGTACTATGATCATTTGGGTGCCGGTGGTTATTTATATGTTTGCTTCGGGTAATACCTGGAATGCGACGGGTCTTTTGATCTACAGTGTTATTGTTACTGGCAATGTAGATTACCTCTCCCGCATCACATTACTGAAACGAATGGGCAATATTCACCCGCTGGTAACGGTGCTGGGGGTGATCTCGGGATTGGGTTTGTTTGGTTTTATCGGCCTTATCTTTGGGCCATTGCTGGTGAATTATATCATTATCATTTTCAAGATATACACGAATGAGTTTATAGAAGAGAAGGAAGTGGAGTAAAAGAACAGGGTAGATATTAAAAAGAGGTGGGCTGCTATTCATTCTCAGCAGCAACACCTCTTTTGTTAATTCAAATCATCATTTAATCTCTGCTACCGTTATTTCTTCGATGGTACGGGTGAGAATAGAGAAATTCCGGCTGAAATTGTAATTCTTTCCATTGATAGAGAAAGTCACATCATTCACATTTTCCCTGGACACCAGGAATTTTTTGTCAAAGCGCTGTGCAGAAAATGTTTCTTCAAAAAGAACATTTTTGTTTTCATCCATCAGTTGGCAGCTCAGTTTTTCTTTTTGCCTGTTATCAACTTTTACATAGAAAATGAGGTATTCATTTTCTATGCCGCCATACATAATGGTGGTTTTTTCATCATCTTTTAAAATGGCCTGTGCCTTTACGTCAGTGAAGGAAACTACCAGTACAAGAATAAAGGGTAAGAATTTCCGGATAAGGTTTAATGGAAACGTCTTCATATAATGAGTATTTAGTTACAACTATTATATGACAGGCATCGTTTTTTTTAACAGTGCAAAAGTAACAGTGCTATGTTACTTGCAGGTGAAGGTTCTATTAACCTGTGATTAAAGAAAAGTAAGAAAGCAAGAAAATACCAGTAATGCGATATTATTGTTGTATAAACTCAGTTTCGTTACTGTTGCCAATGGAGGGATGCAAAGGGTTATTTGACGTATTCATTTTCAGCAACAGATTTGTATCGCAATTGTCTCCATCGCAGCAGGGGAGTGTATTGGTATGGCAAACAGGGCATTGATAATGTCCGTGTACATGCACCATCATCACTGTATGACCGCAAAACAAACAAGACTGTGGCTGCATGATCGGATGGTTTATTCTACAGGTTTGTTCAGCGCATCCCACAGTAAGTCTTTCAGTTCCACCAGTCCTTTATTGGTCATGGATGAAATGAAGAGATGCGGAATGTTTTCCGGTAATTCTTTTTCAATGGCTTCCTTCAGTTCATCATCCAGCATATCGCTTTTGCTGATGGCGATAATGAATTGCTTGTGGAGCAGTTCCGGGTTGTATTGCTCCAGTTCATTTACCAGGATGTCGAATTCTTTTTTGTGGCCATCGCTGTCGGCAGGGATAAGAAACAGCAGCACCGAGTTTCGTTCAATATGCCTTAAGAAGCGATGCCCCAGTCCTTTGCCTTCTGCGGCCCCTTCAATGATACCGGGAAGGTCGGCGATGCAAAAGCTTTTGCCATCACGGTACTCCACCATGCCCAGGTTGGGAGTTAGGGTGGTAAAGGCATAGTTGGCGATCTTTGGCTTAGCAGCGGTGATAACAGACAGCAGGGTTGATTTTCCTGCATTGGGAAAACCTACCAATCCCACATCGGCCAGGACTTTCAATTCCAGTACTTTCCAGCCTTCCAATCCAGACAGACCTGGTTGTGCATATTCCGGGGCCTGGTTAGTAGGGGTGGCAAAATGCGAGTTGCCAAGCCCGCCCTTTCCGCCGGGCATCCAGACCACTTCCTGACCGTCTTCCAGTATTTCCACTTCCTGCTGGCCGGTTTCTTCATCTCTTGCTATGGTGCCGAGTGGTACTTCGATGATAATATCTTTCCCGTCCCGCCCATGGCAGTTATTGGCGCCGCCTTTTTCACCGTCTTCGGCCAGTACGTTCTTATAGTAGCGCAAGTGCAGGAGTGTCCACAGATTGCTGTTGCCTTTTAAGATGATATGTGCACCGCGACCGCCATCGCCGCCATCGGGACCACCCATGGCGGTGAATTTATTGCGCATAAAGTGCTTGTTTCCAGCCCCTCCATGTCCACTACGGCAAAAAATGCGAATCTGGTCTACGAAATTGCTTTTTTCCAAAACTGAGTATTTGTTGTGCCCTGACCGGCAGGTATGATTAAGATTAAGCTGCAAACTTAGCAAATATCAAACGGCTGGCAGGAAGTAGTTTTTTGCTTGCGGCAAAGGAGAAAGGTCACCACTTTCTCCTCCGGGCCCGCTGAATCACTTATGATATATTGCTTCCTTCCCCGTTGTTACTCTATAGATAAGCCGCAGATAAGCCGCTGATAAGTCGGAGATAAGCCGCTGATAAGCCGGTATATAAGGAGCGGCTTATCTATGGGTCATCTGCGGTTCATTTCCCCTTTATCTGCATTTTAAATGCCTTTTTGTTCTATTGGCACCAGCAACAAGCTGGCCAGTTCAGGTATATCAACTCATGCCCGATGTGGAGGTGGTGAATAGCTCTTGAACCAAAAGAGAAAGCCCCGGAATCTCCGGGGCCTTCTCTTTCTATTAATTAAACAGTGTCTTACTTTAAATTTATTGGAGTACCACTTTAGCAGTGTAGACCAATTTGCTGCTTTGATCAGTCACCTTCACTAAGTAAACACCTTTACTGGTGCCGGCGCTCAGTTTTATTTGCTGGGTTTGGTTATCACCACCCAGGCTTACTTGCTGCTGCACTACCTGGCGACCCATTACATCTGTTACCAATACTGTATAGCTGCCAGCTTCCATTTTAGAGAACTGTATAGCGAATTGGTTATTCGTTACCGGGTTGGGGTAAATGCTGATCTTACTGTCGCCTGCTGATATGGCGGGTACATTTCTGCCCACGAGTTCTGTTACTGTTGTTTTGGGTTTGGTACCAGTGCTCAGGAAGTTGCTGCTGGCCAGATCAGAACTGTGGTAAACAGTGCCTTCGATCTTATAGGGAGTGGCAACCAGTGATTTCATATCTACAAAGAAATAAGAAGAAGCTTCTACAGCACTGCCTACTATTACTTTGTTTTCATGGTTCACGGCGGCACCATTTACAGTAAAGCCCTGTGGCAATCCACTGATAACGCCAAGATGTGTGGCCACTTTGGTTTCAATATTGATCTTGAATACATGGTTGCGGGCAGAGAAAGCATAGATATTTCCTTCCTCATCTGCGATCATATCTCCGCCAAAGCTGCTGCAGGAATTATGAATGGAAACACCTTTATTGGCCTGGTCATCTACGATGGAGCCAAGATTGGTGATCTTTGTTTTTTTACCAGTGGTAAAACGAATTAGCTGCATCCCGTCATTCGTCATAGCATAGCCATTACCATCAGAAGCGATCACCATACGTGTAACGATATTGCCCTGGTCGCCTGATTTTACAGTAGTTCCGGTAAGAGGAGTCTCTGTTACATAAAATATCTTCATCGTCTTCAGATCAATGTAGCGGAGCTGATCGATGAACATGGGGGTGAACCAGAGACGGTTGTTCTTTTTATCAAAGGCAAGGGCGGCGACACCGCTATTGAAAGCGGGGCGGGGGTTAAAGCCCCTGTCGGCAATAGTTTGTGAAAAGGATTCTATAGGTTTTTTTGTAGCTGCATCATAAACCAGCTGGTTATCAGCAACCGCATTTAGAAGGGGGTTGCTCAATCCACCTGTTTCCATATTAAATATGCGCAGATACACCCAGTTACCATTCTGGTTCTTTACATCGGTGATGGCATATCCTACCCGGTCAGTTTGCTGGGCAAAGGCAAAAACGGTTAAGAAAAGGGCTCCAAAAAGGAATGTTACAGAGGGTAAACTTTTTCTCATACACTAAGGTTTTTTGTTTTTATCGAAAATTGAAGATTTAAGTTACGATTTTCTGCGGGCTCCCAAAAGGTTTTTTTATAAGTGGCGGGCAGTGCTGAACAGTAAAAACCCCTCTGCTTAGAAAAGCGGGAGGGGTAAGGTATAAAACCCTGAGCCAGTTTGTACTAAAGGCGTATTGTTAAAGAAAATGAAACTGATTTGATAAAAGGATGGTTCCGGGAAGGAACCATCCTTTTAAATTTGAAAGGGAATGCTTGTGGTTAATTAATGGGCAAGGTTAAATTTAGTGACCTCCGTGGTTTGGCCATTATTCAGTTGCAAAATGTACATGCCTGGTTGTAACCGGTTAAGATTAGCCAACGAAACACTGTTGGTACCTTCAAACGCTGTAAGCTGTTGTTGCAGCACGACCCTGCCTGCAAGGTCCACTACTTTTAAGTCTGCTGTGCCTTTAGCGGCGGCCTCAAAGCGAACAGTGGCCATTCCATTGCTGGCAACCGGGTTGGGGCTCACGAACAAGCCGCCAGTCTTCACTCCATCTTTACGGATGGTTATCACATTGCTATAAGTGAAGCGGCCGTCTATATCTATCATTTTCAACCGGTAAAAAAATACTTTTTCGCTGGCAGCAGAAAGGTCATCGGCAAACTGGTATTGCTGTCTTTCCACGCCGGTACCTTGTCTTTGTTTTACTCCGACGCCTGCAAATTCAGTTCCGTTAGCACTTCTTTCTACTTCGTAGGCGGAGAAATTGACCTGGTTCTCGACTACCCAATTGAGGTAGGTAGTATTGTTTTTCAGGAGACCATTGAAACTTATCAGCTTCACCGGTAGTGTGGTTTGCTGTGGAAAGCTAAAGCATCCAAACCGGGAACCATACTGGCGGGTGGGTTGTGAGTTGAAATTATTGTTGGTGTAATTGTAGTCATATCCCATTCTGAAAGTGATCTGAGTTTGCGGGGTGGAATATGCGGCGGCTACCGTTACCTGCGAACACCTGGATACGCCTGTTCTTTCGCAAACAGAACCGGCAAATCCTTTCCAGCTACCGCCATCCGTATAGGTATAAGAGGCCAACTCAGTGGAAGCGTCTCCATTAATAGAGGATCCGGCAATATTTTGCACTACACCTGTTTCCCGAAACCATCCGGTGCCCACTGTTGATCCGTCAATATCATAGTGAATATAATTCAGGCCAGAGAGGCCGCCTCCTGCAGGCACTGTTGTATAGTCCGCAGGGTATTGCTGACCGGCTGTTCCATTTTCCAGGTAAAACCGGATAGTGAATTGTACATATCCTCTCAGGTCGCTGGTGGTAAGATTGCTGGATGGGGTGATACGGGGGGCGAAAAAACCGGCAATGCTGTTGCCCGCCTGGTCTGTTGCGCCATCATCATCAATACTGAAGTTGCCGCCATTCATAGCACAGTTTGATTGTGCATCTATTGTTATAGTGGCATTGATCTGCTGACCAGCGATGTTGGCAATATTATAAAATGTATACACTGCAGGCAACGATGTTGGGCTGCCAGATCTTAAAGTGGCGCCGGTAAAATTGGTAACTACAGTTGAACTGCCGGTACATGTTTCAGATACAGGCGGTGTGCAATTGTTCGCATTGCAGGTAAGCGGTGCGACTGGTTGCGTAGGTTGGGCAATAACGGAAAGGTTGGAAAACAGCAATGCTGCTAAAGTGGGTACAAAATACTTTTTCATGTGCTCAAGGTTTTATGGTTCAATAAAAAAAATACTAATACAGGCGGTTCTGCAGGAATGGAATAGGTCGGAAATCAACAGGATGTTGTAAATAGGGAGCTTTTGAGAGGAAGTCGGATTATAGTGGCTTTTTGTAAATAAGCATACTAAAGTGAAGTGTATGCCCAGACATTGCAAAGCTACTTTAAATAAAGAAAGTATGCAAGTGAAATGCCGAAATAAGGCCAAAATATGTTTTGTAAAAGGACCCCTCTGCTTAGAAAAGCAAGAGGGGTAAGGTATAAAACCCTGAGCCTGTTTATACTAAAGCCGCATCGTTATCGGTAGTTAATTGATTTGTATAAAAGGATGGTTCCGGCCGGAACCATCCTTTTGAATTTGAAAGGAGTGCTTAAATGATAAATTAACGGGCAATGGAAAACTTAGTGATCTCTGAAGTTTCACCATTGTTTAGCTGTAAGATATAGGTACCAGGTTGCAAACGATTCAGGTTGTTAACAGCAATGCTGTTTGTTCCTTCGTTTACATTGTTTTGCTGGGAAAGAACAGTACGTCCATTCATATCCACTATCCTGATGTCAACTGTGGTATTTGCTGCGGCCTCAAATCTTACGGTAGCGCTGGTACCTGTTTTAACAGGGTTGGGGCTTAACCTGATACCCGTGATGATCTTATTTTCTTTACGAACCAGAACAACATTGCTATGGCTGAAGCGGCCATCTGCATCCACGAGTTTAAGACGGTAGTAGAAAACCGTTCCATTTACCGCAGCTAAATTATCATGATGCTGGTAGGTAGCTCTGTCTGCAGGATTACCCACTGGCTGCTTAGAAGCAACAGATGAGTAGTCAGACCCGTTACTGCTTCTTTCCACTTCAAAATGGTCGAAGTTCTGCAGGCTTTCCACTTCCCAGGTAAGAGTGGTGTTTTGATTGCGGTAGCTGGCGTTGAAGCTGAGTAGTTTAACAGGTAATAAGGACTGTGTGGGGAAT
>CALSAT010000201.1:0-7178 GCA_943372905.1 Bacteroides fragilis
GTCAACATCCGGATATTTCGAAAATGGGTACAGCCTCATATACGGCAGTTCAGAGAACAAAAAGGTCCGGCCTTACCCCGAAGCAGGTGGTGCTTATCGTGGAGAAGATCGGGCCGCCATTTTATAGAATAGTGATAAGAGATCAGCTATAAGCTTTGGATGGTGAAATACACTCTTTAGTATGAGTTTGGATAAAATACCATATTTATGGTATTGTACAGGTAACAGAAAGACGGTAGCTTGTGTATCAAATGATCTTATTTATTCTTTTTTGCAGTATAGTAAATGCTGTAACTTACTAATAAAACACACTCATGGCAAAGAGTAAAAAAACAATCAAAGCCGCTGCCTTGCGGATTGGGGTGGCCGCTAAGAAAAAAGTGGTCAGGCGTACAGGGCTTGCCGCCGTAAATGAGAATATAATGCTCCCGGAAAGTACACTGGATAAGAAGCAGGAATCCAAGGGACTTACCCGTAAGAAACCGGCATTGAAAAAAGTCGCAGCGCCTAAATCACTCGCTAAGAAAAATGACAAGTCCGCCGAAACTGAAGCTACTGAATTGGAGGAATGAAAATAACATATTCGGTATGAGTACGCTGTACTTTTCCTTTTACCGCTTTATTTTAAGCTAACTCTTATAACCATTGGTATGCAAATACAAATCCTTTCTTCCGCTCAGCTTGGAAGTGCTATTTCAAATCAAACCAGCACCGTTTGTGAGCCATCACTAAGCATCAATGCGAAAACGATCTTTTATACAGGAAACTGGTTTGCCTCAAAATCATTGGATGGCGGACAAACATGGACCTATCTTAGTCCTTATACGCAGTTGCCAAAACCAGGTGTCGATTTTTGTTGCGATCAGACGGTGCTGTATGATCCCAGCCGGAAACTTACTTTCTGGATACTGCAATATTCTGAGGATGCCTCCGGGGAGAATGTACTGCGGGTGGCAGTAAATAAGTCAAAAACGCTGGCGGAAAAAGACTGGTATTGGTGGGATATAAAACCTTCTGCAAATCCGAAATGGGCAAAACAATGGTTTGATTATAACCATGCGGCGCTGTCCTCTAATTTTTTATATGTTGGCACCAATGTGTTCAAAGGCGGAGATTTTACCCGGGGACTTATTTTCCGGTTGTCATTGGATGAATTGGCAAATTCCGCTTCCAATCTGAAATTGCAGCATTTTGAAACGACAAAGAATTTCTCCCTCCGCTGTACACAGGGAGCTGCTGATACCATGTATTTTGGATCTTTCAATTCTAACAGGGAACTGAACTTGTATGAATGGAAGGAAAAGTCACTCACCGTAAGTGAATTTAAAATCCCTATTTCTTCTTTCAATAACGGTACATATACCGCCAATTGCCCTGACGGTCGAAACTGGCTGAACAGGTGTGATGAACGTATTACCGGTGCATGGGTGAGTAAAGGCGTGATAGGATTTATGTGGACCGCTAATAAACAGGCAGGCCGTCCATACCCCTTCATTCGTTGTGTGCGGATTGATGCGAAGACATTCAAACGACTGGATGAACCGGACATCTGGAGTCCTAATACAGCGTATGCTTATCCTGACAGTTATCCAAATAAGAACGGCACTGTTGGTATCAGCCTCCTTTGCGGCGGCAATACTATTTATCCGTCTCATGCCTTAGGAGTGTTTGATGATGCTGTTAAGAAATGGAGCCTGAAGATCCACATGAAAGGAACGCACACTTCATCCGATCTTAAATGGGGAGATTATGTGGCCTGCCGCAAGCATTCACCGGATGATGCGACCTGGGTGGCCAGCGGCTTTATTCTGAAAGGCGGAAGTACCAGGAATTTTATACAGCCATTATTCACCCATTTTAAAATATAGCAGGTCTTTGGCAGGTAGCGTGCAGTACACTTCAGCGTCGTGCAGGATTTTTTAATATGCAAAGACTGCTGTTCCTGCAGCTACTGATATCATAGTGCCTGATAGTTATAAACCGACATCTAACCTTCTGTATCGTAAGTTTCCCTTCCATTACCGCTGATATGGCTTCACTTTATACGTGAATGACGAAAATCAGGTATTCTGATGCAATAGTACAGCGGAAAGCACTGTTAGCTTTGCAGTACGAATCCGTTTATTCATTTAAAACCAGTACTTATGAAAACAATTCATCAGGCCCGCCCCGTTCTCAGCCAGACACAAAATAATACCACTTTATGGATCGGGCACCTGCACAACGATTCGGCTGACCGCCTGGCAGGACAAACATTTTCCTGTCCCTCAGAAGGGATGCTGAATAATATACAAGTATATTCTTCCGCTGTTACACAACCCGGTGATATGTTGCTCACGCTGCATGAGTTTGATGCTGCCTCCAAAACCTGGGGCCCTGCTATCAGTCAGTCGGTGCTTGCCATCGAGCGGAACGATACAGCTAAATGGTTGCGTTTTGAGCTGGCACCGGTAGCATTACAAAAGAATAACAGTTATGGTTTCCGGCTTCAAACAGAGCAGGGTATTATTGGTATTGGAGAAGCGGTGAGCCATGCACATCATCCCTTTCATTTTGGCTGTGCCTGGAATGGTGCCGGTGTAAATGAAAAAGGCCGCTACTTTAATTACTTTAGTTTGGCCTTTAAGGTGGAATTATGTGCTTAGTAGCTGCCACGCCATCACTATATACCAACTGAATTAGAAATAATATCAAAGTGGGCTCTCTTTGTTATAATTAAATACCCTTTTTTAGGTATTGATGGTTTAGATCATTGTGGATATATTGTGGTCTAGTACTAAAATAATATTGCAGCTGTACTTTTCAAGGATAAAAAGATTGCAGTCGCCCTGAGAAAGCTGACCCCTGCGTTATACTCTCCGTTACCTTTTATTATTGTTCAAAGAAAGGCTTGCATTTCCGGAAGCTGGAATTGCTTGTTATGCCATTGATTGAGCTATGGGTTTAAGTTTTCGTATGCTCTGTCATTGGACTACAAGTTGTATTTATATATGTTTTAAACCATTCTTATCCACCTGGTGAGTCATAAATACTCACTGTAAATCTTTTTTTTATGGCAGTAAAGAAATTTGTCGTTTTTTTCTCGGTTGACTTCAGTAATACAAATGAAGCATCCCGTATCGTACTTTTGCGGCGGTACCTGGAAACCGGTATAGGGAAAGATATTAGTATTATAGATGAAGCCCTGCTTACTGAAAATATGAGCTATCCGTTCTGGATAATAGTGGAGGCACCCGGTCAGGAAGAGCTTGAAGCCGCACTTGAACCATGTAAAGGAGTCTATGTTACTCAGGTAGTGGAAGCTAATTTGGTAAACCTGAATAAAGAAGTCGCTGCCAGGTATTGCGTATTTGCCAGTCGGCCTTCGCAAACAGTCAGCAGGGCGGTTGATGTGCCATTGCCATCTTCTTCTGTGGTATCAATACGTACAAAAATTGATCTGGCTGAAGGGGCTCCGGTTGAGAGTATACTGTTACTGGACGCTGCTTTTATTAACGAGGCTGAAGAGTATGCAAAGAAGGCAATGCCCGGTTTAGCCATAATGACAACCAGCGCCATGCTATCATCAGTTTTTTTTGACAGAAAATTTGGTTCAGGTACAGCAAAAGTACCAGCCGATCTAACCCTGCAAACAGTTAGTGATTCGATTTCAGTCTCAGGTACCCCAATCGCTGCAGCCGTCGGTGATTCCGGGTTTAAAATTCATAATGAAAGTACCGTTCCCGCTTTCTACTCTGATACACGATTAGCAAATGGTCAGGATGCAGTTCATTTCTGGCAACGATATATTAATAAAGGATCTGTACCTGCTAACACAGATGTTGTTATCCAGTCAAAAGCCTATCTATGGAGGGCATTGCCGGGACAAATGACATATAGTATAGTTGATTGGAGATACCCTGAAGACACAATCTCTCCTCATAAGATAACCGTTCCTGCCGCAATTCCTCTTCCTGATATGGTAATACCATACACGCCCAATACAACTGTAGGCTTTAATCTTTCTGTCGATAATTCATCTCACGCCTATTCTACCATATATGTCCTGCTCAATGAGGTACTTACAAAGACAACAGCGCCCTGGCCGGAAGACAGCTATTCCGGTGATGAGAAAAAAGCGTATGATTATTTTGTAAAACGCCTCCCTTCCATTCCAAAAGACGGCAACCTCAGCCCGGCTGAAGTGCTGGAAATTGACTTTCCAAACGATGCTGATTTTTCCAAAGATGCTTTTATGAGCGTAAGGCAACACCTGCATCAGGTATGTATATACTTTGATGACTTGCGGCTTTGGTTTGGCCTCAACGGAATCTTCAATATGATCAATACACAGGTAGCAGTGGTGTCAGGTACGGAGTTACAGGCCGCCGCCGCCCTTATGTCGATACCTCCTCCCAAGAGCATTGTTATGGAAATACTGGACACTATTATCAATGATATAGCCAGTTTGGTGTCGCTTATCCCCCCGCCAGAAGGAGCAGCTATTGCTGCGGTGATCAGGATCGGTTGGTCAATTGCGAAAGTTACCATAGATACAAATGATCCTGGCGCTACTAAAAAACCAATTCAGGCTACGGTGGCAGAAATGGCACAAGTGATCAATAATAATCTCGATGCTATGGTGCAGGCCACCTCTGTGCAATATGGCATTATCGCAAAGGACTGGGGAAAATTGCAGCAGTTTGGATTGGCCAAAGAGAAGGGTATCATTTCAGAAAAGCAATTTGGTGCTGCCAGTTCTCCAACCGGTAAAGCAACCGCCCTTTCACAGGGATATATAAGTGCAGCGGCGAATGCATGGGCAACCATTATTTACAAGAGCCTTTTTGCTACAAATCATACCGTAACTTCAAACTGGACCTATGTGGATGACATATCGGGCATTCCTGCTAATCCATGGAACCCGGCTGCGGGGAATTATAATTTCTACTGGTCGCTTCCCTGTATTTATTTCAACGGTACAAAGGATGATCATCACAAGGGATTTATGCTTTGTACCTGTAGTACAGATGCTCCGGTACAGGTACTGCAGCAATTATTTGGCCCGGGCCCTTCATTAAATGTTGATCCGTATGAATTTTTTATCGGATTTAATGGCTGGCCGCAGGTAATTCCTAACAGAAATAATTGGCTGCGGGATATACCGGTCACTATTCAGTTCGGATGGTAATTACCAGTTGGATTTCTATAATAAGAAACTGCCCCAATTTTTTAGGGCAGTTTCTTAATTATCAGGCCAGTGTCTGTAAGTTTTAAAAGGCAATAGTTATTCTGCTACATAAGCATTGGTAATTTCGAAGGCTGAACTTACATCTACTACGATGATATTGTTGCCAAACAACTCATGGTCGTCAAAGTAGATCTCAAAATTCCCTTCGGGGAAAGCATTGATGCCTTCCAGTTCAATGGTGTCCAGAAATTGAGATCCCGATATAGGTTGTTCACCTTCAAAAAGCCAGCTCTCATTCTTTAGCGGCACTAACTTTAACGAGGCGTAATCTTTTACCTGCTGCCAATGCTGTTCTATCCATTCCCCAATTTTATTGGCTAATGCCGTGGCTTGGTTTTCTTCTCTGGCTTCAAAATCACTTAAGGTGATATCGTATTTGTTATCTCCAAATTCAAGAGTGCCATCAAAACACTCCATTTCTTTGTCGTACACAAGGTTGTCTATCTTCATGATCTTTATTAAATGTGCAAGCGGGGGTTGGTATTAATGATGATCTGTCAATACAATATTATGCAAACCCTGTATAATTAAAAAGCACCGGATGCTTGTATCCGGTGCTTTTTTAAAATATTGCCTTCAGGTCTGTGACAATAATCATTCTCAGATACCTTCCAGGTATTGGCCTTGTATGTATTTGGCCACTTCAGTCAGGTTTTTTGTTTTTTCAAATACGGCCAGCTGACGGTCGGCCCCTGTTCCGTTTTCGAGCATTTTATGTGCATAGGCAATGCGGTGGCGGCTGCCGAGATGATCTAACACAGGGTCAAGAAAGTCGAGCAATTCATAAATGAGGGCCCTGGTATTTACTTCTTCTTCTTTACCAAAGTCGATCAGGTAGCCATCCACTCCATAGCGGCTGGCCCGCCATTTATTTTCATTCAGCAATGCACGGGAATACTGGATGAAGTTGAGGTTCTTGCTGCGCAACATGTAGATCCTGGCACAAATGGCCTGGAAGAGGGCGGCGATAGTGATCGTTTCATCCACCGTCAGTGGTATATCACAAACCCTGAACTCTACCGTATTGAAGAAGGGATGCACCCGCAGGTCCCACCATATTTTTTTAGCATTGTCAATACAATTGGTCTTTATCAGCAATTTTACATAGTTATCGTATGCTTCAATGCTGTCAAATGCGTCAGGGATACCGGTGCGGGGAAACTTATCAAATACTTTGGTGCGGAAAGATTTGTAACCCGTCATACGTCCTTCCCAGAAAGGGGAATTGGTACTAAGGGCAAACACATGCGGCAGGAAATAACGGGTGCTGTTGGCAATATGATTAGCCATTTCCCTGTTCTCCATGCCTACATGCACATGCAATCCAAAGATGAGGTTACTGCGGGCTGCTTCCTGTAGTTCGTTCACGATCTCATTGTAGCGAATATGATCGGTAATGAGCTGGCTTTCCCAATGACTGAAGGGATGGGTGCCGGAGGCGCCCATGGCAAAACCAAGCCCATCGGCAATGCCGCCGATCGTTTTACGAAGGGTGGCCACATCCAGGAAAGCCTCATCAATATCAGCGCAAATATCGGTGCCCACCTCCACCACTGCCTGGTGCATTTCTGCTTTTACTTTGTCCTTGATTACTTTCTGTCCCTCCTGTACTATCTTTTGCTGGTGGCTTTTGAGTTCATAGGTTTTCGGATCAAGAACCATGTACTCTTCTTCCACGCCAAGAGTAAAGCTTTTGTAGTTCAGATTCATAATGATTTAGTTGGTAAAAATTTCAGTCACGTTAATTAGAGATTCAGTCGCCACCCTGTGTTCAAATATTTCACAGGCGGCCAGCAAAGCAGGATTACCAGTTTACACTAACGGACTTTTATTCGCCCCTCTTCTTACATATTCACCCCAGGTAAGATTATCCTGTCCTTCTTTATTCTCCAATGCCTTTTCAATGGCGTAGTTGGCTGCTGTTTCCACCACCCATTCAAAGTTCTCT
>CALSAT010000202.1:0-7164 GCA_943372905.1 Bacteroides fragilis
ATGAGGGCAAGAGAGCTGGCCAAACTTGGCTATATCGCCATGGCATTGGATATGTATGGCAATGGCCAGCGGGGCGAAGACCCCGAAGCTGCTGGCAAACTAGCCACTCCTTTTTATATGGATCCTTCTAAAGCTACTCCTCGCTTTGAAGCGGCCCTGAAGAAATTGAAAAGCTATGCACAGGCAAACGGTGCCAATGTGGCTGCCATTGGCTATTGTTTTGGTGGTGCCCAGGTATTGAATATGGCTAAAATGGGACAAGACCTGAAAGGTGTGGTAAGCTTCCACGGAAACCTCGCTGTAGTACCGGCCAATAAGGATCTGCTGAAAGCCCAGGTGCTTGTTTGCCATGGAGCAGACGATTCTTTTGTGCCACAGGCTGAAGTGGATCTGTTCAAAAAACAAATGGATTCCATTGGTGCCAAATACACCTTTAAATCTTATGCTGGCGCTACCCATGCTTTTACCAATCCGAACGCCACCGCCATGGGTGAGAAATTCAAGATACCTATCAAATATGATGCGGCGGCAGATACTGCTTCCTGGAAAGACATGAAGGACTTTTTTAATACTATCTTCAAATAAGTGATACTCTTACTGAGGAGCCCGGGTTATATTGAACCCGAGCTTTTTTATTTATATCGCTATGTTACTCATTACCAGCTTAAAGCGGTTTCTATTTATTATTTAAACATCAAATACTTTATTGATTTTGTTCAGTATTAATACTGCTTTACTAAAATAAACATCGTAGAAACTACTTAGAAAAAATACGGCCAAAAGCTATGAATAACAGATTTCTGTTTCTATTTTGTCCTCCCTTTCGGACTTAAAATCGGACACCTTTGAAACAAACACTTCTGACATTCCTTTTTGGCGCTGCGCTATTCGCTTCCTGCAGAAAAGAAAATATAGACATTCCGGCCACTCCGGAGGAACCTTGTATAGAGCAAACCGCCAATCCGGCAGGTCGTTCTTATACATCAGATTCTGTAGTAGCCTACAATTGTACATCAAAACATTGCGGTTTTATGCCGCTGAGCACTAAAAATTATTGGATCTATGAAGATTCTGTTTTCAACGACGGCATTTTTGTAAAGGTTCAGTTCGACACCCTGCGCTATATTACCAACTGGAAGTCATTATCTGATGATCTGGTTTGGTGGGAAAGCAATATCTCATTAGGCCTGCCTGAAAAGTTATACGCCAACGATTCTGCTTTTTACAGTTTACAGGACAGAATGTTCATTCCAGGTTATATGGATGCACGGAAAGATTTCAGCCTGTTTCCCGGCGATTCACTCCGTTACCTTTCCAGTTTCGATGATCTGATGGCAGCCGGAAGGTCATTGAAACTCAAAACGCCTGTTAAATCACCAGCAGGCAACTTTACTGATTGCCTTTATTTTGAAAAAAATGCCCGTAACTATCGCAAAGACCAGGTATTCTTTAAACCCGGACTGGGGGTAATAAAATACGTAAGGGAAATGGCGCCTCCCGGCAGCCCTTTCATTAAACTACAGCAAGTTTCTACACTGGTATCTTATCACATCGAATAATCAATTTCTCCTTTTAACTTTAGTTCTGCTTCAGTAAAAGCAGTAAAATCTGTATTAAACATACTTAAGAAGCGGAATAACTGTTTTTCTTACGGAGTACACTGCTAACTCTTACAAGGGATTCGGTTGTAATTTTTTTAATAAATGAAAGAGATTAAAGAGATACAGCAAGTATTGAAAGCCAATGCAAAAAAGGATCATAAAGACTTTCTCAGCAAGATGGTGCCTGGCAAACAAATGATGTATGGGGTAAAGACACCAGTACTGAACGACCTGGCGAAGAAATACAAGGAAGGTTCTTTCCAACTGGCAGAAGCATTGTGGTATGCCGGATCAATGGAAGAAAGGGTGATCGCCATTAAAATTTTGGAGAAAAAGGGAAAGGATGATCCTGCCCGCCTGCTGAAATTATTCCAGGAATTTTCCCAGACGATAGATAACTGGGCTGTATGCGATGGGCTGGGAATGCAGTTTCTTCGCAGCATAGTGAAAACACACCGGGATCAGATATTCCGTATTGCGAAGCGATATAATAGTTCAGCTAATATGTGGCAGCGGAGGCTGTCGCTGGTAATGGTGGAATGGCACACCCGGCATTCTGCCGATCATGCCGATATAAAAAAGCTTGTTGCCGCATTGGCACATGATAAAGAATACTACGTGAAGAAAGCCATTGTATGGATAAACAGGAATTTCTCAAAGGGCAAATAATAGAACAGAACGGTTACCCTACTTCAATACTTCTGTTGCCAGTCTTTCCAGCATCAGCGAGTATTCAAAACTATAGCTGTTCTTTTTTTCATCAGGCAGGTCAAATTCTGTCTCGTTCACAGTTGCCTTTAATATATCAAATGCCTTTTTTGCCTGCTCTGCAGAACTGAACAATGAAACAAAGCGGTGTGTTTTATCAAAATCTTTCATACCGATCGCATGCTGATAAAAGCGGATGGGCAGCATTACCCTTACTGGCATAAAATAAGAAGACGCATCAGAGATCAGCTTGAAGTAGATCGCATAATAAGAGAGCATGGCTGACAACCGCTTTTTTAATTCATCTTCTGTTTCAGTAACGGTGGCCGCCATTCTCCAAAAGTTCTTTTCAAGAGCAAACAGGTCTGCTGTTTTTCCAGTGCTGATCTTTTTAAAATGCCATATCAGCTTCAATACTTCACCGTCCACATTTACATATTCAGTTAGTTTTAGTATGTCTTCATCAAGGCCGGAAAAAGTGGCCTTAAAATTTTCAAACCCCTTCCCTGCTTTGCTTACCACCACTTGTGTCTCGTCCACTGTGCCCCATTTGCCCCGCAGTATGGTACTATCCCATTGTATAAAGGTGCCGTTATCAGCAAAGGTCACCAGTTTTACCCCTTTCAGGTTTACCAATGAATCCTGCAGTTTGGCGTACAGTTCTTCCTGTTCCCGGCTTTTCAGTTCTTCTTCGGGGTATATGATGAACCAGTTGCCCGTTACCTGTTGATGTACAGTTTGTTTTTTAGCACCTCCTGAACAGGCTGCCAGCAGCAGCAAAAATAAAAAAGGAAAGTATCGCATTATGCAAATGTAAAAGTCCTCCCGCAAATTAGCAGGAGGACTTTTAATAATGAAATTCATAGTTTAAGGCAATATGATGATACGCTGGCTGTTTCCATTGTTCCAGGAAAGCAGGGCTTTGTTATCACAGTTACCATTGTTAGGGAAACCAAAATCAAGTTTCAATACTCTTTCATTGATCTTGATCTTCAGGGTTCCTTCGCTTATCCAGGGGCAAGCTACTTTTTTGATCAGTGGGTCTTCTGTGTTGATGTTGATCGTAGTGCCATTTCTGAAAGTTGTTTTTGATCGGCCTGTGATCTGGTACACATCATCCCGCACTATACCTGTCATCATACCGGCAATTTGTTTTACTGTCTTAATGCCGTCGTACAGGTAGCCTCTTCCGTTGGGGAAAGTTACTTTGCCATCGAGCACTTCAATGCTCCATTTGTGCATTGGTGGTTCAGACAGGTTCCTGAAGATCTTGGTGCCTTCAATGTGTGCCCTGTTCACATAATAATTTACAAATGTTAGGGTGACTACGGAACCCGGGCGGCGAACCGGGCCGGTGAAATGTAACACCAGTTTACCCCTTCTTACTTTACCATCACGGCCTACACAACTGTCACCGAAATCAATTGTAACAGTTTTCGGATAGGTACTGTCATTGGGTGTAACGGTGATAGTGGCACAATCACCAATACGTTCACGCAGTTCAAAGAAAGCAGGCAGGAACGGACGGGCGGTAGTGGCGCTTTTTCCTTCCACACCAAAACCACCGGCATTGCCTTCTTCTTCCGCAGCGATAAAGGCAATATCATCAGCATCATCGAAGCTGGCTTCTGCCTGTGAGCTTTCATCAGAATACACAGCGGCTTCTTCTTCCGTCATGTCGGCGGGGTTTGTTACACTGGCTTCCTTCTGACAGGAAGTAATAAAAAGAGAAAATAATACTGCAAATGCAGCGAGGGAGATCCGGTTAATTGATAAAGTTTTCATGGCTATACTTTTTTTAAGGTTAAAATTATTAACGCAACTTTTGAAGTTAGCAGAGCAAGAAAGTTTAAAGACCAGTAAAATAATTTATTTTGTTGGCTGGATGAAGACCATCATTCACCACACCATACACTACTTCCGCTCCATTGACAAGAGAATACTTACTTCCGTTTCTCTTTTCACTGCAGTATTTGTATATATTAATTATACATATGGATTGGACACCGCTATCCGAAAAAATAGTTCATTGCTCTTTAAACTTATTGCCTGGTATTTAGTCTTCCTTACCGCATTTGGCATACCCTATGTGCTTTATTCAATTGTAAACAAAACCGTAAAGCACCCGGGGCTGTTACTTTTAATCTTCATAGCCCCGGCGATCTTTGCCATTAAAATAAGCTTACGTTTCCCATTTCATTTTAGTGATAATCCGCTGTATAATGAATGGTGGAATCACATCGTTTATTGGCCCCTGCTCCTGTTGATTACAACTATTTTAGTGTATCTAACCTGGCAACTAACCAATCGTGGTCATACTCCTTTTGCAGGACTTAAAACAAAGGATATTTATTGGAAACCCTACTGGCTAATGTTGCTCATCATGCTGCCGCTGATCGCTGCCGCTTCCACACAACCTGATTTCCTGGCGGTGTATCCGAAATTACAATCTATAGCAGTTATTGACAATACACAACAGCTTAGTGCATGGCAAAAATTGTTGTTTGAATTATCTTATGGCAGTGATTTTCTTACCATCGAATTATTCTTTCGTGGCTTTCTTGTGCTGGGTTTTATGAAATGGGCAGGTAAAGATGCCATCTTACCAATGGCCTGCTTTTATTGTGCTATTCACTTTGGCAAGCCGTTAGGAGAATGTATTAGCTCTTATTTTGGCGGGCTATTACTGGGTATTGTAGTGTATCATACCCGGAGTATTTTCGGGGGCTTAATGGTGCATCTCGGCATAGCCTGGCTGATGGAGTTGGGCGGTTTCTTAGGAAACAAATTACTTTAAGAAGAAAAAAAAGCTACAAGCCGGTAAGCCGGATTCTGTCGTGAGCTATCATTTATCTGTCCCGGCAGTTACCTGTCGGGATCAATCTGCCTACCCTGTACTGCGTCCGCCTTTCGGCGGATCTCGGACGAACCGCCCTCAAACAATACTATATGTGGCATTTCAGCATGCAAGGTTTACCCGCCATTGTTATTACTAACAACAACCGTGGGCTCTTACCCCACGTTTTCACCCTCATCCCGCTTTTGACGAGACAGTTATTTTCTGTGGCACTATCTGTTCCCGGTATTTTACAACCGGGACCCGGCTCTTCACCGGTGCATTTGCTCTGTGCTGTCCGGACTTTCCTCCCCGATTTTCATCGGGACGATAGCCTGGCTTGTAGCAATTATTTCAAAGAAACAGATGGCAAATATACAATTTGTAGTACGGGCAGCAGTATTACATGTGAATTTATAAACGCCAGGCAATTAATTATCAATATTGAAAGAATACCTCCGTAGCCCCATAGCCGAAATTTGGGTGATATTGGTTGACAAATGATTTTACTTCTTTTTTCAGCCTGAGTATATTGTGTATTTCATCCCGAAGCACTCCTTCACCAATGCCATGCACCACTGTAAATGAATGCAGGTGATGGTGCAACGCCAGCTCATAATATTTTTCAAAGGTCTTTAACTGCAGGCTTACAATTTCATAGTTACTCATTCTACGCCAGTTATCTGTCAGCTTTTCTATATGGAGGTCTATCACACTACGGGCTGGTTCCAGGTGTTGTTTAGCTTTTCCGGCCTCGTACAGTTTATAGCCTTTGGATGCCAGTTTGCCCATATTAAAATTTGGGGCATCTGGCGTATCCTCATATTGCCTATCGGGGTATTTTTCAAAAAGCAGTTGTGAGAAAGTGGCCAGGTTCTTTTGTTTCAGCTCTTCTATTTTGGCAAAGAGCTGTTTTGGTTTCAACTTAACCAGCGCTTCATAGTGTGTTTCCTTTTTCTTATCCGGTTTCTCCAGGGTGAAATCACACTCGAAAGAAGGGCTGTCGTTCAGGCTTTCGAAAGAAATATCATGCAGGTAGAAATCTTCAAAGGCATGAATGGTATTCTTCAGGTCAAAATCCGGCTTGCCAAAATAATGCAGCTTATAGGTAAAATGGTATGTAAGTTCCGTGTGATTCACCAGGTGCAGTTTCAGTTCATCCACCACCACATCCCCGAACTCATCCAGGTCCATCACTGGCAGGAAAGTGAGCCAAACGCCGTCTTCCACCCGTTTTTCCTTTGTAGGTTTTTCTTTGCGCAGGTCATCTACAAATTGTTTTTCTTTCTTTTCCGGGAATATCTTCTTTTCTGTGAAGCGTTTGAAGTAAGGAAAATCTACCTGGTCCATATAAACCGGAAAAGACACACCGCCCACCTCCACAGACAGCATTTTATCATTAATGATATCTACCACCGTGCCTTCTTCATTCGAATGAAGGATCAGTACCGTATCACCTATCTGGTATTTCATTCTGCAAAAATAAGTATGCCACCGTTCTAAACAGTGGCATACATTAATATCGACACAAAAAATTAGTTATGTATTTGCCAACCGGCTTTTTTTATAGCCATACATAAAATAAAAGATGAGGCCTAATGCCAGCCATCCGCCAAACCAAAGCCAGTTTAGAAAGGTCATTCCGGTAAGCAGGTATAAACAGGTGCTTACGCCAAGCAGGGGTATCAGCGAAAAATTCTTAACAACCGTAAACACAGAAAGACCAATCATCAGTAACCAGAAAATAATAACAGATACTTTAGCTGTTTTACTTTGTGTTGTATCGTTTTCATCCACCAGTTCATGTATTAAGTTAAACTTATCTGCAGGCACTGCGGTTTGCTGCACAGATTGTGCAAGTTTTATCAGTACAGAATCTTTTCCGGTATTTGCCTGTAAATATGTTTCCAATTGCCGGACTACTACTGCTGTATCCAAATTCTTTGCTGGTATCAGGGCCGACATTCCGTCTATTTTACGCTCAAAAGAAAAGTCGAATTTGTCTTTAAAGTAATTGCC
>CALSAT010000203.1:0-7118 GCA_943372905.1 Bacteroides fragilis
TTTGTTTTTCAGCAATTCAATTTGTTGCCCAGGTTAACCGCTCTTGAAAATGTGGCCCTGCCATTAGTATATGCAGGTATGGGTAAAAAACTGCGCAATGAAAAAGCAATGCATGTATTGGAAATGGTAAGCCTTACAGACCGCAGCCATCACAAACCCAATGAGCTTTCTGGTGGTCAATGCCAGCGGGTGGCTATTGCCAGGGCATTAGTAAATGATCCCTCCATCATCCTGGCAGATGAACCAACCGGCAACCTGGACACGAAAACATCTTATGAGATCATGGAGATATTTGACCATATTTATAAAACAGGAAATACCATTGTAACGGTAACCCATGAAGAAGATATCGCTAACCATGCCCGGCGGGTGGTAAGACTGAGAGATGGGGTGATTGAAAGCGACAAAATGAATCAAACAGTCACTATACATGGTGCATAGCCGTATTGGCAACAGTATTTACAGCTTAATCAAACATTACCCTTTTCGTTTCGTTATAATAAAAATCTGAACCAGGTTCAGCTATCTACCATTAACCCCAACCATTGAATGTTTCGCACTATGGCAATGAAAATATATACCAAGACCGGCGATAAAGGAACTACCTCATTGATAGGTGGAACCAAAGTCCCCAAATCTCATCTCCGTATCGAAGCTTACGGTACGGTGGACGAGCTGAATTCCTGGATCGGGTTGTGCAAAGACCTGCTGACAGATGAATCAGCCAAAACCATTTTACTGGAAGTGCAGGACCGTCTTTTTACCATTGGCTCCTCACTGGCCTGCGACCCCATCAAAGAGCCAAAGATGCGCATCCCAGACCTGAAAGATACCGATGTGGTACTGTTAGAAAAGGAAATGGACCGGATGAATGAGATCGTTCCGGAAATGAAGAGTTTTATTTTGCCCGGAGGACACCCGACTCTTTCTCAATTACATATTGCCAGGTGCGTTTGCCGCAGGGCAGAAAGATGCTGTGTCAGGTTAGAACTCGAAAGCCTGGAAGTGGAAGCCATCATCATACAGTACCTCAACCGCCTCAGTGATTATCTGTTTGTACTCAGCCGTCATACCGGCTACCAGTTGAACATTGCCGAAATTCCCTGGAAACCACGAGTTTAGGTATTAACAAAACGAGCTTGAATAAATCAGCAATTATTGTTAGTATTACAGTAGTTAAATATTCTAATAACCAGTCTTTAACAAGTTATTGGGCTTGTTTATCAGTGTGGAACGTTTCATAGTTTCAACAATTAATTTTTTATGCGAAAAATAAGTTTGTTTCTATTAATCGTTGTTGCCTTTTCCTTTGGTAGCTGTGAACCTGATCCAATCGACCCACCACCTCCTCCGCCTCCGGGTCCCCTCACTGATACAACTATTAAGAACATTTCTTACGGCACTAATGCCAACCAAAAACTTGATCTTGGTTTGCCAGCAGGCCGAACCAATGCCACCCAACTTGTCGTTATAATACACGGTGGCGGCTGGGCCACAGGCGATAAAAATGAGCTTACCTGGTTGCTGAATGGGTTAAAGCAAAGGGGCTTTGCCGTGGCCAATATCAATTATCGCCTTACATTGAATACTCCGGATAATTACAAAATGCAGATCGATGACGTGGACAGTGCCGTTCAATTCGTCCTGCGGCAATCAACAGTGCATACCTTTAATGGTCAAAAATTGTATCTCGCAGGACACAGCGCCGGAGGACATTTAGCATTAGCTTATACCTACACCCGGAACGCCAGCGGAAAAATAAAAGCAGCCGGTTCGTTGGCCGGGCCAACGGATCTGTTTGCCATGTCTTACTATAATTTCAATATCTATAACCTGATCCTGGAGCCCTATCTCGGCATGCCCCTTTTCCCAGCGTCGGCAACTGCAACGCAGCGATATAAGGATTGCAGCCCTCAATACCAGGCCACCGCCTCATCAGCACCCACTATTTTCTTCCATGGAGATCTGGACCCGGTCGTTTATATCGATCAAAGTACCGGAATGTTTGCTAAGCTGGGCACATTGGGGGTGGACAGAAAAATGATCACTTACCCGTTTACTTTCCACGATTGGTGGACAGATGGCACCAAGACAACCAACACTATGGATGAGTTAAAACTATGGTTCAACGGACATCCATAAGGTTGGTGTTCCGGGTTATTTAATTTTCAAATCTCCTGTCTTATCAAGTTAAATAATCTTCCCATCTTTCATATACAGCACCCGGTCACTTAGGCGTGCCAGTTCTTCGTTGTGGGTAACGATCAGAAAGGTCTGATTGAATTCTTTCCGCAAGTCAAAAAATAACTGGTGAAGTTCTTTTGCATTAGCCGAATCGAGATTACCTGTTGGTTCATCTGCAAAAATGATATCTGGTTTATTGATCAATGCACGGGCCACCGCCACCCGCTGTTGTTCACCACCCGAAAGCTGGTTGGGTTTATTCTCCGTTCGCTGAGAGAGCCCCAGCATTGTCAGGAGCCTTTCGGCTTCTTTCTTTACTTCCGCCTTGTTGCGGCCCGCCAACCAGCCTGGAATACATACATTCTCCAGGGCACTGAATTCCGGCAGCAAATGATGAAACTGGAACACAAAGCCGATGTGTTTATTCCGGAAAGCGGCCAGCTTTTTCCCACTCAATGAGCTGATCTGCGTATTATTCATCTCTACAGCCCCTGTGTCAGCCTGGTCCAGCGTACCCAATATATGCAGCAACGTACTTTTTCCGGAACCTGAAGGCCCCACGATAGCCACCACTTCGCCTTTATTGATCTCCACATCCACGCCTTTCAAAACCTCCACCGTCCCGTATCGTTTATGTATGTTTTTCCCGGTTATCATGCAGCCAAAAATGTATTTTGTAAATCAAATATCAGCAAATAGGGGCCGCTGGCAAAACCTCAATTGGTCGTTTATGTTCTTTTATTAAGAAATCCTTAAAAAACCCGTGAACAACTAAGGATTTGGAAAATTCGTTAATACAACTACATTTGCGGAAAATTAGGGTAGTCAAGCTGCCGCAAACCTTATTCAAAAAACAAAAACCCTGAGAAGATGTTCTGGACTTTAGAATTAGCCTCGTATCTCGAAGATGCCCCCTGGCCCGCCACCAAAGATGAGCTGATCGATTATTCTATCCGCTCAGGCGCCCCATTGGAGGTAGTGGAAAATTTACAGGAACTCGAAGACGAGGGAGATGTGTACGAGACGATTGAAGATATCTGGCCGGATTACCCTACCCAGGATGATTTTCTGTTTAATGAAGATGAGTATTAGAGAAGCTACGAGTTTCGAGACTTATAAATAAGAAAAGCCTCCGGTTTCGGAGGCTTTTCTTATTTATTTACCCGGCAATAGTATTTCATGGCATCACCTGTTGCGTCGCACTCTTGTACGTCCCGTTTTCATGGCATCTGTATTTCTTCGCACCTATCATCAGGCGTCATCCTGTGTTAGGCTATTATGCCCTTGCCTGCCTGCCGGCAGGTCTTCGGGGCTGGAAATACATTTATCTTTCTCAAACTATATACTATCTATACTCCAATTATTAAATTCTCAGCTTTTCAATATTATTCCTCCCTCACTCCCAGCTTTCCCATGACCTCATTACTTACCCCGGTGCTGGAATAACCTCCATCGTGAAAAAGGTTCTGCATGGTTACCATTCTCGTCAGATCGGAGAAAAGCGTAATACAGTAGTTAGCACAATCCTCAGCCGTAGCATTGCCCAGCGGAGCGATGGAATTAGCAAAGTCAAAAAAGTCACCAAAACCTTTAATACCCGTACCCGCTGTGGTCTTGGTGGGGGATTGAGAAACAGTATTGATCCGCACTTTCTTTTCCACCCCATAATGATAACCAAAGCTGCGGGCTATACTTTCCAGCATGGCTTTTATGTCGGCCATATCAGTATAGAATGGATAAGTACGTTGCGCTGCCATATACGTTAAGGCCACCACGCTGCCCCATTCATTAATGGCATCCAGTTTTTTGGCCACCGCCAGCATTTTATGAAATGACATGGCCGACACATCTATCCCTTTCATAAAGTAATCATAATTGGATTCCGTGTAGGGGATCTTTTTGCGGATGTTCACACTCATCCCAATCGAATGGAGTACGAAGTCAATTTTGCCGCCCAGTACTTCCTGTGATTTGGTAAAGAGGTTGGTCAGTTCCTCCACACTCGTGGCATCAGCTGGAATGATCTCTGACTTTGTTTTCTCTGCCAATTTATTGATCTCTCCCATGCGCATGGCAATTGGTGCATTGGTCAATACAATAGTAGCGCCTTCTTCGTAAGCTTTCTCCGCTACTTTCCAGGCAATGGAGTTTTCATCCAGTGCGCCGGTAATGATTCCTCTTTTTCCTTTTAACAGATTATAAGCCATATGGTCAGTTTATAGTTTACTTTTTATGTGAGCTGTTGCCGTAAAAATAAGGAGATATTTCTAAGCTCCCGGAAACACCAATTTAATTATTAATACAACAAAAAACGTGTACACCAGAACCATACCCAGCACTGCTACCACCCATAAGAGAAACCGACGCAACGATTCCCGGGGCCGCATCACTTACTCCAGGTATTTATAAGATGAATACACCAGCAGCAGGGAAAGCATGATAAGTATTAGTATCGATACCTCTTTTAAACGCAAAATAAATTGAACTTAGAACATGCAATTTAAACAGATGCCCCCATAAGCAGCCGAAAGTAGAGCCATCAGTTTCCTTTATCTTCGCAGCTATTAAAAGAAGCAAGCGAACATGACCATCTCTTACAAGTGGCTGAGTGAATACCTGCCTGTTACTGTTGATCCCGAAAGACTAAGCCGCATTCTTACATCCATCGGGTTGGAAGTGGAAAGCATGACCAGCTACCATGAAGTAAAAGGCGGTTTAAAGGGCCTGGTGATCGGCGAAGTACTGAGCACCGAGAAACATCCAAATGCTGATAAACTGACACTGACCAGCGTATCTGTTGGTGGAACAGAACCCCTTCAAATCGTTTGCGGTGCCCCGAATGTGGCCGTCGGTCAAAAAGTAGTAGTGGCCCCCGTAAGTGCTACCATTTACCCAACCACCGGCGATCCGCTTACCATGAAAGTTGCCAAGATCCGCAGCGTCGAAAGTCATGGAATGATCTGTGCTGAAGATGAGATCGGCTTGGGCTCTTCTCATGCAGGTATCCTGGTATTACCCCCCGATACCAAAGTGGGCACTACAGCTATCGATTATTTTAAACCTTACGAAGACACTATTTACGAGATAGGGCTAACCCCCAACCGCATGGATGCCATGAGCCATTGGGGCGTGGCAAGAGATGTATGCGCTTATTTAAATCATCACGATAATAAAGACATGAAGTCCAAGTTGCCCAACAGCAATGGCTTCAAAGTTGACAATACTTCATTTCCAATTGAAGTAAAAATAGAGAACCAAACTGCCTGCCCCCGCTATTCAGGGGTTACTATCGCCAATGTCACCATTGGCGAATCCCCCAAATGGTTACAGCAAAAGTTGAAATCTATTGGCCTGCGACCGATCAATAATATTGTTGACATCACTAACTTCATTCAGCACGAAACAGGACAGCCTTTACATGCATTTGATGCCGATCTGATAGCCGGTAAAAAAGTAATGATCAAAAATTTGCCCGAAGGCACTTCCTTTATTACCCTGGATGAAAAAGAAAGAAAACTCAGTGCCGAAGATCTCATGATCTGCGATGAAAAAGAAGGTATTTGTATTGCCGGTGTTTTCGGGGGGCTGCATAGTGGTGTAACGGAAAAAACCAAAAACATCTTTTTAGAAAGCGCCTGCTTTGAAGGTATCTCGCTGCGTAAAACTTCCTTCCGGCATGGATTAAGAACCGACGCCGCTTCCCGTTTTGAAAAAGGAACTGATATTTCTGCTACGGTGAATGTGCTCAAAAGAGCAGCCTTGCTGATAAAAGAGATTGGCGGAGGTGAGATCGCTTCTGACATTGTTGACATTTATCCCGCACCTAAACCAAAGACTGAAGTAGGCATCAAATGGCATTTTATTAAAAAACTGAGCGGCAAGAACTATCATCCGGATGCAGTAAAAGAAATCCTGAACAACCTGGGTTTTGAAACGCTAAAAGAAGGTATTGATGAACTGAGGGTGGCCGTTCCTTATCATAAACCAGATATTAGCTTACCCGCCGACCTGGTGGAGGAAATTGTAAGAATAGATGGTCTTGATAATATTGATATTCCTGATGCCATCACCATCACCCCGGCGGTCGAAGAAAATTATGCTGCAGAATTGTACCGGGAGAAAACGGCCAATTACCTGGTGGGTTTGGGTTTCAATGAAATGATGACCAACTCCATTACCAATGCGGCTTATTTTTCTGAAGAAGAATTACAGAGTATGGTAAAGATGACCAACAGTCTTAGTGCTGAGCTCAACATTCTCCGCAATTCCCTCTTTGAAACGGCATTGGAAGTGGTGGCCCATAATCTTAATCACAGAAATACATCGCTTCGCTTGTTTGAATTTGGGAAAGCCTATTCCACCACCGCCCCGGGAAAATATAATGAAAGCGAAAAGCTTTGCCTCGTTCTTACCGGTAATAAGAACGAAGACAACTGGAAGCAAAAAAGCGTAGCCACCGATTTTTACACATTGAAAGGAACCGTCGATGCTTTGCTGAAAACTTTAGGCATCTCACCAGATATCGTGGAAACGATGCCTGTTGCAAAATTAGATAGCCACATCGTGTATAAGCTGGGCGATAATATTATTGCCGGGGCAGGTGAAGTAAAGAAAACAATCCTCGATAAATTCGGAATTAAGCAACCCGTTTTCTTTGCCGGACTGAACTGGGCCGTATTAGCAGAACTGGCTGCAGGACAAATCCGAAAAGTAAAAGAAATAGCCAAATACCCTGCTGTGCAGCGTGACCTTGCTATGATAGTGGCCAAAGATCTGAACTGGGAAGCCGTACAACAAACGGTACAGAAGATAAAGTTGAACAAACTACAGGACATCAAACTCTTTGATATATTCGAAAGCGAGAAACTCGGCGTCGGTAAAAAATCAGTAGCTGTTAATTTTACCTTCCAAGACGAAGAAAAAACACTGACAGA
>CALSAT010000204.1:0-7117 GCA_943372905.1 Bacteroides fragilis
TCGATTTCAGCAGTAATAACTGTTCGGTACTCCCAAATTCCCTTTCTGCCCTTTCAAAGCTCCGCATTTTGTATTTAAACAATAATAAATTCACTGAGTTGCCAGATGCTGTGCTGAAATTGACAGGCCTCACGGAACTTTACCTCTACGGAAACCTGCTTTCTTCTTTACCCGAGAATATCAGTAAGCTTTCTAACCTTACTGAATTAGGGCTTGGTGGTAATCTGCTTTATTCGCTACCTGAATCTATAAGCCAGCTTACCCAACTCCGCTATCTCACATTACCATATAACCTGTTCGTCAATTTCCCGGAAGCCATCACCCGCTTGCCCAAGCTTATGGTACTTGACCTGAACCGGAATAAACTTACTGCCATTCCGGCAAGCATCAACCGCCTCATAGGCCTGAAAGAACTATATATAGAAGGGAACAAACTTTCCAGCTTGCCTGAGAGTATTACTGAATTAATCGATCTTACTACAATTAATATAAGAGAAAATAACTCTCTGAAATTATCCCCGGCCTTGAAAAAATTTATAGAGGATAAAAAAATATAGTAAACTCTGTACCTTCAATTTCCATTATTCTTTTCATTCTGTTTCGCTTGTAAGTGAAGCCTTTTACCTTTGCACACAAATTTATTACGCATGAAAAAGCTGACACTCCCTGTGTTTTTATTAATGATGCTATCCGCTGCCGCACAAGACCAGGCAGTAAAAGCCTTACAAGCGGAATCAGGCAAATCCGTAAAAAAAGATGCGGCTGACACCAGCAAGAAGAACTGGAAAAAAGGAGGGCTTTATAGCCTAAATGTAGCGCAGGCTTCTTTAAGCAACTGGGCTGCCGGTGGTGATGATTTTTCTCTCGCCGTAAACTCGCAGCTCAGCCTCTATGCTTTTTATCAAAAAGACAAACATAGTTGGGATAATACTTTTGACTTTAACCTGGGGTATGTAAACACAACCAGCCTCGGCAGCCGAAAAAATGACGATCGATTCGACCTGCTTTCCAAGTATGGTTATGCCTTAAACTCCAAATTGAATGTTGCCGGGTTGGTAAACCTTCGCTCACAATTCTTCAAGGGCTATACTTATAGTGATAATGTAAAAACATTATCGTCCAACTTTATGGCACCGGGCTACCTGCTTGTCAGTGCTGGTCTTGATTATAAGCCAAATAAGGAATTGTCCATTTATGTATCGCCGCTTACTGCCCGTTGGGTAATAGTACAGGATACAGCTTTGTCAAACAAAGGGGCTTATGGCGTAACGCCGGGTAAAAAATCAAACCTGGAGATCGGCGCATTCGCCACTATAAATTATTTAAAAGAGATCAGTAAAAACATTACGTATAAAGGGAGAATAGATCTTTTTTCAAATTATAGGAGAAACCCGCAAAATGTTGACGTCTTTATGTCCAATATTCTGAATGTAAAACTTTCAAAAGTGCTATCGGCCAATTGGGGCGTTGATCTTATTTATGATGATGACGTCCGCTTATTCGGAGTTAACAAGAACCGGCCAGGACTACAGGTAAAATCACTGGTGGGTATTGGCCTGTTGGTAAAATTTTAAATACCACTACTTCATCGTTCACTTTGTACCCCGCTATAAACCAGCGGGGTCTTTTTTCCCACATACTTATCTTTGCCCTGTATGGGACAAAAAAAACTGGTACGTTTTGCTGAGCTGGAAACGTTTAAAAATGTATTACAGTATCCAACCAATATGGCAGGACAATGGAATGGTTTTTTTGCTAATGAAAATCCCCTTACACTTGAGCTGGCCTGTGGAAAAGGAGAATATGCCACTGGCCTCGGCGAGTTATTCCCTCATCGAAATTTTATTGGTATCGACCTTAAAGGCAACCGCATTTGGGTAGGCGCAAAGAAAGCACTGCAGCAACAACTTACCAATGTCGCATTTATCCGCACACAGATCGACCGGGTAGCCGAATATTTTGACCACGGCGAGGTAGCAGAGATATGGATTACTTTCCCAGACCCTCAATTGCGTATGTCTAAAGCAAAAAAGCGGCTCACCCATCCAAAATTCCTTCGCTTATATCAACAATTTCTTGTTCCCGGTGGTTTAATACACCTGAAGACGGACAGCCCGGACCTGTACCGGTTTACCAGGCTTGTCACTCAATTTTACGGATGTACTGTACACCAGGATTCAGATGATGTATTCGGGCAGGAAACAGTACTGACAGAATTGAAAATAAAAACACATTACGAATCGTTGGACATTGCCGGCAGCAACCGCATACATTACCTGTGCTTTTCTTTACCTGCCGACCTTGGCGGTATAGAAAAAGATACTCTATTAAAAGAAAAACTGTTGGCTTATGAAGGAACTGATTGAGGGAAAAGATTACTACATCAATGAAGATGGCTATGTTGTGCTTACCGAAAAGTACCATTTGGAAAAGGGGTTTTGCTGTGGCAACGGGTGTAAGCATTGTCCATACCAGTTTGAAAATGTGCCCGAACCTAAGCGCAGCACATTGCTGGCCCCCGATAAGAATTCAAGCCATTGATACAGGCTATAAGATCAACACAGGTTTTTTCCTGATGTATATAGCAATTAAAACTGCTGCAACACATAGGCAAGCGTAACAGATCTGAGGCTTTGTGAGAAGTTATCTGTGACCCCACAAAACTATTCTTCCCTAATTATTATCTTTATCGCATGCCAAAAAAATCAGCCTCAGAAAAATTAAATTCGATCAGACCCTCGGGCAGGCGGGAAGAAAATTTTTTCGAACTGGTCTTTGAAGTGGCCAGGCAGATACCCAAAGGCCGTGTTACATCATATGGCGCTATTGCTGCATGCCTTGGAGCCAAATCATCAGCTCGTATGGTGGGCTGGGCCATGAATGGCGCCGACAGGGTAAAACCGGCAGTGCCTGCTCACCGGGTGGTGAATCGTAATGGCCTCCTCACCGGCAAACATCACTTCTCACCACCTTCTTCTATGGCCCGGCTATTAAAAAAAGAAGGCATAAAAGTAAAAGATGACCAGGTGGTGGATTTTAAAAAACATTTCTGGGATCCCGCTGAAGAACTTGTGTTTTAGATCCCTTTAATATCTTTTGCGGTCAACATAACATCATACAAATAATGTCAACCCCTTCTCCGCTTAATCCCCTTACCGAAAGACAATTGAATATATGCACCTATGGTGGCGCCTTAGGCCTCTTTCTTACCCTTACCTGTTTGATTCAGCACCTGGTGGTAACAAAGTCTCACTGGATCACTCACATCATGACGTCCCTGTATATTTTTACCATGATGGCTTTTTTGCTGCTTGCCTTGTTACGTTTCTTTGCGCCTTATGTTCTTATTATCACTGCTGTGTTTGCCATCGGTATGCAATATGTATGGATGAGAGAAAGCGCCTTTTCCTTAACGGTACTGTTACTCTTTTTATATCATGTCATTTTGCTCGTGGCACTTTTTACTGAACAGATACCGCTAAAACTAAAAGAAAAACGACGGGTTCAAAAGGCTGAAGAAGATCTGTGGATGGGAAAGTTGTAGAAACCACTCGTACAGGATCAATCATAGTTCATACTTCTTCTGAAGGAAGACACCAAAGTGTCGGAGGCATAGTCTGAATATTATTGCTCAATAGGGCATACCTCGTTCGTGTAATGAAAGTACAATCCCGGGAATAACATTTCCAACAGCTTCAACAGCATTATCACAGCATTGTTTTGGGGCAAAGTCATGAAAAAAGAGGCGTCTGCAAAAAGAGATAAAATAAATTCCAAAAAATATTAGTTTTTATTTACTAAATCATTTAGTTTTGATCTGTCCCGCAAAATAGCAGGATTACAATACGCAAAAACATAACTTTAACCCATGGCAAAAACAGAAAAAACTACAGACATGTCAACCACTAACAATGAAAAACTAAAAGCCCTCAAGCTTACAATGGAGAAGCTGGATAAGGATTATGGTAAAGGAAGTGTGATGATGCTGGGAGATAAAGCAGAAGCAATACAGGAAGTAATTTCCACCGGTTCTATCGGATTGGACGTAGCCTTGGGCATCGGCGGCCTGCCAAGAGGCCGGGTAATTGAAATATATGGCCCCGAATCATCCGGTAAAACAACTATAGCCACCCATGTAATTGCTGAAGCACAAAAGAAAGGCGGTATGTGTGCCTTTATAGATGCAGAACATGCATTTGACAGCGCTTATGCCAAAAAACTTGGAGTGGATGTAGATAACCTTTTAATATCACAGCCTGACTATGGTGAACAGGCGCTCGAAATAGCTGACCGGCTGATCCTTTCCGGCGCACTGGATGTAGTGGTGATTGACTCTGTGGCCGCCCTTGTGCCTAAAAGTGAACTGGAGGGCGAAATGGGCGACAGTAAAATGGGGTTGCATGCCCGTCTCATGAGCCAGGCCTTACGCAAACTCACCGCTACTATCTCCAAAACAAATACTATTTGCATATTTATCAATCAGTTGAGAGAGAAAATTGGGGTCATGTTTGGCAATCCCGAAACAACCACTGGTGGTAATGCCCTGAAGTTCTATGCTTCTGTTCGCCTGGATATCCGCCGCCAGACGCAGGTGAAAGATGGCGATGAAGCCATAGGTAACCACGTAAAAGTAAAGGTGGTAAAGAATAAAGTAGCTCCTCCTTTCCGTTCTGCTGAGTTTGATATCATCTTCGGAGAGGGTATTTCCAAAAATGGTGAGATCATAGATATGGGTACAGAACTCGGTATTATTCAAAAAAGTGGCTCCTGGTATAGCTACAATAACGATAAATTGGGGCAGGGCCGGGATTCTGTAAAACAATTAATGGTTGATAATCCTGAGTTGGCCAAAGAGATAGAAGCTAAGATCAGGGAGAAGATAAAAGAAATGCAGGCAGCTTAAGCTGTTAACATTCAAATAGTTACTAAAATGGGTTAGTAATTATAGCCGTTCCGTCAAAAGTGGAGCGGCTTTTTTATTTTACTTTCTTTCACATTATTTTTTTATGTTTTTTCAAAATCAATGTTTAAACACTGTATATTTGATTTATATTAACAACCTGCTTAGTGAAATCGCCGATACTGATAAATAAAATATGACGCAGTCTACTAATAAAAAAAGTTTGATCACCTGGCTTCACCTTTTCTTCGGCGGGGCTCTTCTCATCACATTTTTCCTTCCCTGGGTTTCCTGGAATGGGCATTTAGTAACTGGTTCCGCCATGGCAACCGGGGATTTCTTTGCCATATCTGAGGCTAATTTCAAGCTGGCTAATCCATTTCCCAAGCTCAGTTTTACTTTTTATGCTTTTTGGTTAATTCCTGTACTCGCAGCTATCAGTATCGCCTTTGTATTATTAAAAAGGCGTACTGTACCCTTTAGTTATATAGCTGGTGCAATGTCGTTGGCCCTTTTCGTAGTGTATTTTCTTTTTACTAAAACCTTGATTGATCTTGGCGTTGGTAAAGATGTGTTCACTATGCTGAAACCAGCCGCTTACCTGAACGTGCTGGCCGCAGCCGGAATTATCATTACCTCTGTTTCTCCTAAAAGTTTGTTACCAAAGCTATTCTGGCTGCTTACAGGTCCGGTTATTGCGTATGCCGGATATAAGTTTGGTGAAAAATATATCATGTCAGAAACCTTTGGTGACAGTAAAGATGTGAAAGCTGATTATACGCTAACTGCCGATGACCTTATCAAGGAGTTCATGGGAAATGATACGGCCACTAACAGAAAATACCTGGATAAAATGCTGGTAGTAACTGGAAAGGCTTCCGCAATCGAGTTGAAGGAAGATTCCACCAGTACCATCAGTTTTGCCGACAGTACCGGGTCATATGCTATTTTTTCATTGGAAAAGAATCAATATGAAAGAGTAAAAACAATTAAACAAGGGGATGCCGTTTCCCTGAAAGGTGTTTGCAGCGGAAGTATTTTTAGCGAGATATTAGCAACAACAGCCATTACTTTTAAAAGAGCAACATTTAATTCAACTAAATAAAAACAAAAACTACACAAATGAAAAAAACAATCCTTTCCTTAGCTATTATCGCCATTACCAGCAGTGTGTTTGCACAAAACCTTACTACCACCTCTGCTACAGTAGCATTCGATGCTACCACGCCTATTGATGCGTTACCAAAAGCGGAAAACAAAACAGTTATCGCTTCCCTGAACAAAACTACCGGTGCTGTATTGTTTGAAGCTGCTGTAAACAATTTTTCCTTCAGTAACCCTAAGATACAGGAGCACTTTAATGCGGCTAACTGGATGAATTCTGCTTCTTTCCCTAAATTCACTTTCTCCGGCAAAATTGATAAGCTGTCTAAAGTAAAATTTGCCAAAGACGGTGTGTATAAAGTAACTGTTTCAGGAAATCTGACTGTAAAAGGTGTGAGTAAGCCTGTTAGCACTCCAGCTACCATCACAGTAGCTGGCGGAAAACTGTCTGCTGCCACTGCTTTCAGCATAGTACTTGCCGACTACGGTATTACCGGCGCACCGATTGATGGTGGCAAAGTTGCAAAAGAACCTAAGATCACAGTAGCAGCCTCCTTCTAATAAACTTTTTGTATTCAATAAAAAAACCTCCTGTAGCAGGAGGTTTTTTTATTTAGCTGATTAGTTACTTATTTACGCTATTATACATCCGCCCACATGCGAAAAAGATTGCTATGTGTTTGTAATAGCAAATTACATTCCGGTGAATGCATGTCTTTTTGATGCAATACTGCGTGTACCTGGTTCATGTCAAATAAAATCTGCCGCTGCTCTGGTGAGGCAATATTGCTTTGCACCCAGGTAACGACAGCGGTTCGTTCACCACTTCTTACTTCATTCACGCAATGCAGGTATTGGCAGGGATACAACACAGCATCTCCCTTAGCAGGCTTGAACACTACATTGCCCGAAGCGGTCTGCAAGATCAGCTCACCACCTTCATACGTGGAGGGGTCACTTAAAAAAATGGTCATGGCAAGATCTGTACGCATAGCCGGATCACCCATTACCGGGCTGTCTACATGCCACCCATAATACTTTCCGGTGCTGTACTTGCTAATGATAGGCGGATAAATTTTCTTAGGTAGTGCGGCTATATTAAAAAGCGGGCTT
>CALSAT010000205.1:0-7102 GCA_943372905.1 Bacteroides fragilis
AGTACCGGAGCAGTGGTTACAGGCCCTATTCCCCTGCCCACCCGTCGTAAAATATTTACTGTATTGCGTTCCCCGCACGTAAATAAGAAGAGCCGTGAACAGTTCCAGTTGGCCACGCATAAGCGTTTGCTGGATATTTACACTTCTTCAAGCCGTACGGTAGATGCATTGAGTAAACTGGATCTGCCAAGTGGTGTGGAAGTAGAGATCAAAGCGTAGTACTCCGGGCCCGTAAGGGAACACGGAATTAGTTCTTATAAATTGATTTAAAATTTTGCTACCTCTCAATCCTGACATTGTCAGGCGAAAAGAGCTCTGGCTGATAAACATAAAACAAGCCATTCAGGGTTTGTTTACTACCGGTACTTCCCCAGAAAGGAAAAGGTCGGTGGCAAACGGGGATTGACGCCCCGGTTCGTGTTCCCCACGAGCCGATGTGGTTAGCGTAAAAGCTAACCATGGTATGTCCCAATAATCCTGCAGGCATAAATTGAACAAACATGAAAGGTATTATTGGGAAAAAAATCGGGATGACCAGTGTATTCGACCCCGCAGGCAAGCAAACCGCTTGTACTATCATTGAAGCTGGCCCCTGTGTGGTTACACAGGTAAAGACGAAAGAGTCTGACGGGTACAATGCTCTCCAGCTTTCTTTCGGCGAAAAGAAAGAAAAAAATGCCACTCTGGCAGAAAAGAACCACTTCGCAAAAGCGCAAACCGCTCCAAAAAAATTCTCTAAAGAATTCAGAGATTTCTCAATCGAAAAAAATATTGGTGAAACTATTTCAGTTGACATTTTCGCAGAAGGCGAAACTGTTGAAGTAGTGGGTACTACAAAAGGTAAAGGTTTCCAGGGTGTTGTAAAACGCCACGGTTTCCATGGTGTGGGACAGCAATCTCACGGCCAGCACGACCGTCAGAGGGCTCCGGGTTCACTTGGTAACTCTTCCGATGCCAGCCGTGTTATGAAAGGCATGAAAATGGCCGGTCATACAGGTACTGATCGTGTGAAGCTGAAGGGCCTTAAAGTGATCAAGATCTTCGCTGATAAGAACTATATCCTTGTCAGTGGTTCTGTACCAGGTCATAACGGTTCGATTGTATTAATCCAGAAGTAAAGACAAGGCATGTCTTTTCTCCTGAAAAGTGAGATCATGCCGCAAAACATACAAAATGCAAGTTGAAGTTTTAAATAGCAAAGGAATAGCAACCGGTAGAACGGTGGAACTGCCAGAAGAGATATTTGGTGCAGAACCTAATAACCATGTAATCTACCTGGCTGTAAAACAATACCTCGCCGCTCAGCGTCAGGGTACACACAAAGTAAAGACCCGTGCCGAAGTACAGGGTGCCAGTAAGAAACTGCACCGTCAGAAGGGTACTGGTGGAAGCCGTAAGGGTAATATCCGCAACCCATTATACAAAGGTGGTGGTACCATCTTCGGTCCTAAGCCGCACTCGTATGATATCAAATTGAACCGCAAGGTGAAAGACCTGGCCAAAATATCTGCATTAAGCTATAAAGCAAAAGATAATGCGATCGTGGTGGTGGAAGATATTACTATGGATACTCCTAAGACAAAGTCTTTTGTTGATATCATGGGTAACCTGAAAGTTGCGGATAAAAAAGCAATGTTCATCATGCCTGAAAATAATGAAAATGTACAATTGTCTATCCGCAATATCCCTTCTGTTCTGGGTGTATTGCTGAGCGATATCAATACATATGACATAATGAATTCTGAAGTGCTGGTATTGACAGAGAGTGCCGCCAAGATATTTTCAGACGAAGAAAAAGCAGAAGCCTAATTAAAAACATTCTAAAGAGGAAGCAATGAAACTTTCAGAAGTACTGATAAAACCCATTTTGACCGAAAAGGCAAATGCTCAGCAGGATAAACTGCGCCGCTATGCTTTCAAAGTGGCCAAGAAAGCCAATAAACTGGAAATCAAAAAGGCTATAGAAAACTTTTACGGTGTTACTGTAACTGGTGTTAATACAGCCGTGGTTCCCGGTAAAAATAAAAGCCGCTTTACAAAAGCTGGTGTGATCTCAGGCCGCAAGCCTGCGTACAAAAAAGCATTTGTAACAGTGGCAGAAGGAGAGAATATCGATTTGTATTCGAATATTTAATCTCCTTACAGCTTTCCGCATAGGAGAGCAGTAAGAATGGCAATCAACCGCCGCGAAGTGTTGGAATGATTATTAAAAATTGGAATTTAAAAGATGGCACTAAGAAAATTTAAACCTATTACAGCTGGCACCCGTTGGAGAATCGGTAATGCCTATGCTGAGGTTACTACAAATGTACCGGAGAAGAGCCTGGTAGAAGCGAAGCCAAGAACTGGTGGTCGTAACTCTTCTGGTCACTTATCCATGCGCTACAGAGGCGGTGGTCATAAGAAGAAATACCGTATCATCGATTTTAAAAGAAATAAAGCTGGAGTTGCTACTGTAGAATCGATCCAGTATGACCCGAACAGAACTGCTTTCATTGCTCTGCTGAATTATGCAGATGGTGAAAAGCGCTATATTCTGGCTCCCCAGGGATTAACAGTAGGCGCTACAGTAGAAAGTGGTGCCGATGTGGCTCCCGAAGTGGGCAATGCGCTTCCGATGAAGAATATGCCTTTAGGTACTAACGTACACAATATTGAAATGCAACCCGGACAGGGAGGTAAATTAGCCCGCAGTGCCGGTTCTTCCGCACAGCTGACCAACAAAGAAGAGAAATATGCGATCCTGAAAATGCCTTCTGGCGAATTAAGGAAAGTATTGGTAAACTGTTATGCTACAGTAGGTGTGGTAAGCAACAGCGATCACTTCCTGCAAAGTATGGGTAAGGCCGGTCGTAACAGATGGAAAGGTATCAAGCCAAGAAACCGTGGTGTGGCGATGAACCCGGTAGATCACCCGATGGGTGGTGGTGAAGGTAAAGCTTCCGGTGGTCAGCCCCGTTCAAGGAATGGTCAGTACTCAAGAGGTCTGAAAACAAGAACCAAAGGAAAAGGCAGCGACAAAATGATCATCCAGCGCAAGAACGGAAGTAAGCTGGCGAAATAAGTAAGCTAATGGGTAAACAGGATAATGTGAAAATTAGATTCCTGCTTACTCTTAAAAGATAAAAAATTTTGATCGTGGAAATCATTTTCACATTTCCACAATTTCAAATTTTCAAATTAATAAAATGGCACGTTCGATTAAAAAAGGTCCTTACATAGCTACACATCTTGAAAATAAGGTAATGGCTATGAACGAAGGCAAAAACAAAAAAGGTGTAATTAAGACCTGGAGCCGCCGCTCTACCATTTCACCTGATTTTGTAGGACACACTTTTGCTGTGCACAATGGCAACAAATTTATCCCTGTCTATGTAACAGAATTCATGGTGGGACATAAACTTGGTGAATTTGCACCTACCCGCCAGTTCAAAGGACACTCTAAAAAAGAAGGATAAATAAAACAGTTTAATGTTTAAAAGTTTAAAGTTGAAAAGTTCAGTTGTAGCTTAAGACCTTAAACCTCAAACCTTGAACCTCAAACAGATAAAAAATGGAAGCAGTAGCTAAACTGAGAAATTACCCAACATCGCCCCGCAAAATGCGCTTACTTGCTGATCTTATCCGTGGTCAGAAAGTAGAGAAAGCATTGGCAGAGCTGGAGCATAACCCCAAACATCCTGCAGTTCCACTGCGTAAACTTGTATTGAGTGCTATCAATAACTGGAAGCAGAAGAACGAAGGTGGTGATGAGAGTCAATTGGTGGTAAAAACAATATTTGTGGATGGTGCCAGGTCTTTAAAACGTATGCGTCCGGCACCACAAGGTCGTGGATACCGTGTGCGTAAGCGCAGCAACCACGTAACAGTGATAGTGGATACAAAAGAAACAAAATAACAAAACGAATTAATAAACCAATAACATGGGTCAAAAAGCAAATCCGATTGGTAACAGGTTAGGTATCATCCGTGGATGGGAATCTAACTGGTACGGCAGCAAGAAAGATTACGCTGGCAAACTGATCGAGGATCACAAAATCAGAACTTACCTGAATGCCCGTATTAACAAAGGCGGTATTTCCAAAATTGTTATTGAACGTACGCTGGGTAAACTGATCATTACGATTCATACCTCCAAGCCTGGTATCATCATTGGTAAAGGCGGTGGTGAGGTGGACCGTATTAAAGAAGAGCTGAAAAAACTGACTGGTAAAGACGATGTGCAGATCAATATCCTCGAGATTCGCCGTCCTGAACTGGATGCGATGATCGTAGGCGACACTATTGCCCGCCAGATCGAAAACAGGATCAACTTTAAAAGAGCTACCAAAATGGCCATTGCTTCTGCACTTCGTATGGGTGCGGAAGGTATTAAGATAAAATTGAGTGGTCGACTTGCCGGAGCAGAGATTGCCCGTAGCGAAGAATTCAAACAAGGTCGTGTGCCGCTGCACACATTCCGCATGGATATCGATTACGCCAACGTATTTGCGCAAACTGTGTACGGCAAGATCGGTATCAAAGTATGGATATGTAAAGGTGAAGTACTGGCTAAAAGAGATTTGAACCCGAATTTCATTGCAGGTGGCAAGAACGAAAGTGGTGGAGCAGGTGACAGAAGAGAAAGAAGAGATGATAACCGTGGTGACCGTCGTGATGATCGCAGAGGTGGTGGAGACCGCAGAGGCGGTGGTGGAAGAAGGAATTAATCAGAAAATGTGCAAGTGTGGAAATGTGAAAATGTATTTCCGCTTGCTGTAGAAAAATAATTTTGATGGTGAGGATCATTCTCACATTTTCAAATTTTCAAATTGATTTAAAATGTTACAACCGAAAAGAACGAAGCACAGGAAAATGCAGAAAGGTCGCATGAAAGGCGATGCTAAAAGAGGGACAACAATTTCCTTTGGCTCCTTTGCGCTGAAAGCATTGGATCAGCACTGGATAACTGACCGCCAGATCGAAGCTGCCCGCCAGGCACTGACCCGTGAAATGAAAAGAGAAGGTAATGTGTGGATCCGCATTTTCCCTGACAAACCAATTACTGCCAAGCCAGCAGAGGTAAGGATGGGTAAGGGTAAAGGTAACCTGGAATACTGGGCTGCTGTAGTAAAACCAGGACGTATCATTTTTGAAATTGATGGCGTAAGCGAGCAGGTGGCCCGTGCTTCATTAGCCCTTGCTGCCGGTAAATTGCCAATTAAAACTAAGTTCATTGTACGCCGTGACCTGGTTACAGCGTAATAATTAATAAATCGAATAGCGATGTCAAAGAAATCAGATTTTGTAAAAAGCATCCATGGAATGAATGAGCAGGACCTGAAGGCCCGCCTGGAAGAAGACAAACAGCGGTTGAAAAAACTGGAGTTTGCTCATACTATATCTCCATTGGAGAATCCAATGACCATCCGTGGTTTACGCAGGGAAATTGCCCGTTTGAATACGGAATTGAAGTTAAAACAACAGCAAGCATAAATGAAGTTTAAAGTTGGAAGTTTAAAGTGGAAAGTTCAGCAGGACCCGAAACATTAAGCCTAAAACATTAAACCCTTAAACTCAGATAAATGGAAGCAAGAAATTTAAGAAAGACCAGGATTGGCGTGGTAACCAGCAACAAAATGGCAAAGACCATTACCGTGGCTGTGGAAAGAAAAGTAAAGCACCCGATCTATGGTAAGTTCGTAAAGAAAACCACTAAATTCCATGCTCATGATGATAAGAATGAGTGCAGTATTGGTGATGTGGTAAAGATCATGGAAACCCGTCCGTTGAGCAAAACGAAGCGCTGGAGACTGGTGGAAGTGGTAGAGAAAGTGAAGTAACAATGTTAAATGCTGAATGATGAATTATGAATGCAAACCACGAAAGGGGTGCAGATAAATTCAAAATTCAAAATTCAAAATTCAAAATAATAATAAGATGATTCAGCAAGAAAGCCGGTTAAATGTAGCGGACAACAGTGGTGCCAAAGAGGTGCTTTGTATCCGGGTACTAGGCAACAGCGGACAGCGTTATGCAAGGATCGGCGATAAGATCGTAGTAACAGTAAAAGATGCTATCCCACAAGGAGGTATCAAAAAAGGGACAGTGGCTAAAGCAGTTATAGTACGCACTACCAATAAATTGCGTCGTAAAGATGGTTCTTATATCCGTTTTGATGACAATGCGGTGGTGATTCTGAACCAATCTGATGAACCCCGTGGTACCCGTATTTTCGGGCCAGTGGCCAGGGAATTGCGGGACAAGGGTTATATGAAGATCATTTCATTGGCACCTGAGGTTCTTTAAAACAAGTTATCCATACTCTCCTGATGAATAGAGAACAGGAAGACGAAGGGTGCGATCCCGCCTGAGGGACGGGACAGACTGCAAGGGACGATGATCAGGGAACTGAAGCCCGAAACAAAAAAGTAAATCATTCCGCAAAAACGGAGTAAAGAATAGAAAAAATGAAAGCAAGATTTAAACCAAAGTACAATATCCGCAAAGGCGACAATGTGGTGGTAATTACGGGAGATGATAAAGATCTGTCTAAGCCCCGTGTAGTAAGGGAAGTATTGGTGGAAGAAGGTAAAGTGATCGTAGAAGGAGTGAATATCATCACCAAGCACACCAAGCCCTCTGCACAGAATACCAAAGGTGGTATCGTAAAGAAGGAAGCCCCTATCCACATCAGTAACGTGATGCTTTGGGATGCTGCACAGAAAGCTGGTGCCCGGGTGACCCGTGTGAGAAAAGATGGTAAAACAGAACGAGTGTTTAAAACAACAAAAACTCAGGGAGGTAAAAAATAATGAGTACAAAAACATATACCCCGAGACTGGCAGATAAGTACAAAAAAGATGTTGTACCGGCCTTAGTAAAAAAATTCGGCTATGATTCAGTAATGCAAGCTCCTAAACTGGAGAAGATTTGCCTGAACCGCGGTGTGAATGGTGCCGTTTCCGACAAGAAACTGGTTGATATCGCCTTGGATGAACTGACTACAATTGCTGGTCAGAAGGCCGTGGCCACTATGTCTAAAAAAGACATCTCTAACTTCAAACTGCGTAAGAATATGCCGATTGGTGCAAGGGTTACACTGCGTGGAGAAAAGATGTAT